>JAADCZ010000156.1 GCA_013154175.1 Thermodesulfobacteriota bacterium | reverse complement strand
GAGACCTTCTGCAGAGATACAAGCCAGACAGTAGGCCCGTTCGGAACGTACGGGAGAAAATCAGGCTAACAAAGGAATATCTTGCCAAAAACGCCAAGAAACAACCAAACCAGCGACGTGGAAAGAATTATGTCTACCAAGAGATCCAGAGATCTCTCGTAGTGACAAAGGCTGAAAGGCGTGGACAGATAGCCGACATCAAGGCCCTGGAAAACCAGCTTGCCCAAATACAGTCTCGCCTGCGGGAGTTGAGCGAAAAGGAGACTATGCTGGACATTCTCAAACAGTCTGTGGAAGTAAATGAGGAAAGTTACAAAAACTTTGTTAAACGTCTAGAAGAGACACGCATTCTGGATGCCATGGACAACCAAAAAATGGTTAGTGTAGCCATAATCGAAAAACCCATGAAGCCAATAAAGCCAGCAAAGCCCAACAAGACGATCAACCTTCTGGTTGGCTTCATACTGGGCGCGGCCTTGAGTTTTTGTTATGCATTATTTCATGACTACTTCATCAACAACAAAGGGTACAAATAATGTGGTCACACACATCTAATGCCTCAATGCATTCTACCGACGGCCTATTGGCAAAAGATTTTACTGGTACAAAGGGACTCTTCATTTTTTTCATACTTGTCTTGCCCTTTGTGCTTCCTGGCTGTTCTCAACAGGTTGTTCAAAATCCGGTAATGCCTCAGCAGCTCAGCGAAAGGCAGATGGCATCCCAATCGGTTGATGCAGCAAAACCAGGGTATATAATTCGCTCAGGGGATGAGCTTGAAATAAAATTCTTTTACAATCCCAACCTGAATGAGAAACAAAAGGTTAGACCCGATGGCCGGATATCACTCCAGCTTGTCCACGACGTTCCCGCAGCAGGGCTGACCACCAAGGAACTAGAAAAGGTTCTTACGCAAAAATATTCCAATTTCTTAAAAGAACCTGAAATAACAGTAATAGTCACATCCTTTGACTCTCAGAAAATCTTTGTCGACGGTGAGGTCAGGACTCCAGGGATGATAGCCCTGGGAGGGTATATGGATCTCATGCAGGCCATAGCCTCGGCAGGGGGTCTAAATGACAGCGCCCTAAGGAGCCAGATTCTAATCATACGTCGGACCGGCCTTAAACAGCCCTTTATTATTGTGGCAGATATAGGAAAAGTTATAACCGGTCAGGATCCTTCCCAAAATGTTGCCCTTAAACCCTATGATATAGTCTTTGTGCCAAAATCCCGCATTGCCCAGGTTAATACATGGGTGGACCTGTATCTGCGCAAGAACATACCATTTAACTTTACAGCCGGATTCTATCGAAATCTTGATTAGTACGGCGTTTCATCCCTCTACCTAATCCGCATGGATAGGACTGATTCAGTGTGTCCAGAAGGGGCTAATCAAGGGACTTTTGCAGGGTTAAAAATTGGTTGTAGTCATACGCATGACCTTGACTTTGTGAAAAAATAATGGTTGTATTTCACTATTGAACCCTTTGATTTTTCTTGGCGTTATAGGGAGTCGCCATTAGCTACGATTTTGAAGGGTTCTTGACTGTATGCTACTAAAATAGGGTCTGAAGCGGGGAGAATGACAGACGCCTTGTCCACCATCATTTTACACAACAAGTTACCAGGGTCGTTTTAATGGGCTTACTCTCATTGACAAAGGCAGTCACCTTCAAAGATGCAAAAAACATGTCATGCAGGGTGCACTTTGCATACAAACCGCTTCTGCTTCTGGATGAACAGCCATTCAGCCTCGACAAGTGTAAAAAATCCGTCCTGGCATGCGCGAAGGCGCTGATTTTGGCCTGGTCGGACTCAAAATATTCGACTGCATGAACAGAATAAGGGAATAGGGAGGAATTATGAGAAATATAGTTTTGCTAACGGCACTATTGATGATGGCTGTTGTTCTATCTCTTTATGATGCTGGCAGCGGATGGTGCGAAGACAATGCTTCTGATGCACAGCTTCAAAACAGCGACTGCGTCAAGTGTCATCCAGAGATCGTTCATCAGAACCAGCAGGCCGGTGGAAAGCACAAGACAGAAGTGGGTTGTCTGGACTGTCACGAGGGAGGTCACCCGCCAAAGGTACCAGGGGAAAAAATCATCCCCAAATGCTCCAAATGCCATGAGGGTGAAGAGCACTTTCAGCTTGAAGGATGCTTGAGGTGCCACCAGAACCCCCACACACCTTTGAACATTGTCTTCAGCGGTGATAACAACATGCCTGCATGTGCCACTTGTCACCCCGAGCAGGTGGATGAGATAAAAAGCAATCCCAGTGCCCATGCCGAGGTGGACTGTACATTCTGCCACACCAAGCATGGCTACATTCCAAGCTGTCTGAAGTGCCATGAGCCTCACAGGGAGGGACAGCAGTTCAAGGATTGTGTATCTTGCCACCAGGTCCATCAACCACTCAACGTGACCTATGGTGACAACGTTCCCAACAAGGATTGCGGTGCCTGTCATGGTGATCTTGAGCAGGAACTCGAGTCTGGCCATACTAAGCACGCCAAACTCAAGTGTGTATTTTGCCACAAGAACAAACATGGTGTAAGGCCGGCTTGTCAGGATTGCCACGGAGTTCCGCATCCACCTAAGATGATGAAGCGTTTTAAGAAATGCGTCGATTGCCACGTAGATCCGCACAATCTCGTTAAATAAAGGGAGGGGTCATGAAGAATAAGTTACTGGCTGAAGGTTTATTGGTATTAGGAATCATTGCCACACTGTTTCTGTGTGTGGCATGTGCTAAACAGGTAAAAGAGGTTGCTGCCCCAGAGAAACTACAGGTGGCAGAGGCTGTTGCTGCCCAGCAGGGGCCATCAACCCCAGCTCCCCAGGCAGATGGTGTGAGCTTGTATCAGCAGGAACCAAGGTCCCTCAAACCAGTTGAGTGTGGTTCGTGCCACAAAGGAGAGTATACGAGATTAAAGAACAGCAACAGCAAACACCGCTTTGACTGTCTCAGATGCCATACCCAGCTCCATGCATACATACCGCCCAAACACAACTACGAAGAGATAATGCCAAAGTGTACCAGGTGCCATGGGCTGAAACACGGCAAGGCATTTCCCAAATGTCTGCAGTGCCACACTGACCCACACTCTCCGCTGGACATCCCCTTTACAGGTGTCCAGAAGAAAATGAAGGGGCCAAATGGCAAGATGGTAGTTGCCTGTGAAGTATGCCACTGGGAGCCCGAAGGCAAACAAATGCAAGAGCATCCTTGCAAACACAATACAGAGGAAGGTTGTGTAGGATGTCATATAGATGCCATTGATGCAACCAAACACGGCATGAAACCAACATGCTTTGACTGTCACGAGCCCCACGTACAAGGGCAAACCTATCAGGATTGTCTGGTCTGCCACAATCCACACATGGCAAAGAACATCCTGCAGTATCCTGAGGATACAGACAACAAGGTATGTGGTTCATGCCATGACACCATCTATGAAGACTTGCAGAGGAACCACACCAAACACAGCGAGCTCCACTGTGCAGAGTGTCACGTGCGCCATGGCCAGATTCCCAAGTGCCAGGATTGCCACGGACTGCCCCATGGAGAAGCTCTCCACAAGAGGTTCCCCAACTGTCTGAAGTGTCACTTGGATCCTCACAACCTGCCTGTGCTGAAAAAGAGCGAATAAGCTAGTAAGCTCTTAAACCAGGAGCAAATCCAAGGCCCGATTCCTCATAAGGGGATCGGGCTTTTTTTGTCTTAATTCTGAGGTGGCCCGTTTCTTGCTCTAAATCGCACATTGAAGATTTTTATTAAAGATTTTTAGTGATTTCTTCGAACAAAAATAATGAGAATTAAAAAGGAGCGAGGACGGCAAAATGAAGCGGCTAACTTCAAATATCATTAAACTTTCACTGATTGTATTTTTTTTACTCGGATTAGGTTTTGCAGGTGCAAAATCCAGCATGGCTGCAACCTATTTCGTTGATGGCATTGCTGGAGACGACGGGGGAGCAGGTACTGTTGATAGCCCCTGGAAGACCATTAACCAGGCACTTAAACACGCCAGAGAGTCGGATGTTATCTATATCCGTTACGCTGTTTATAACGAAACGATAAACCTGGCCCCAATCCCCTTGAGGGGTATCAGCCTTATTGGAATCCCCCAGGAGGGTAATAGACCAGTTATTCATTCTTCTTCTCCCAATAAAGACACCATATTCCTTGTGAATTTCACAGGGGTCATAAAGGGGCTTGATATCACAGGTGCAACAGATGCCATTGGAATCAACTGCGTTGCAAATGATGGAGTAAATGTTGCTGAAATATCAGACTGTTATATTTACGGAAACAGCATGGGCATCCATGCCACTACCGTTGGCACTAATCCATCTGAGTGCTCTCCAATGATCCATCACAACTACATATTCTCAAACAGTGCCAGGGGTATTGGGAACATGGGCCATGCTACCCCCACCATTGCTTACAATGTCATCTATGAAAATGGCAGTGGCGGAATGGGGGAAGGCGGAATTGGTGTAACAAACGAGGCAAAGCCAAAGATTATTGGCAACCTCATATTCAACAATAATGATGCAGGTATCTCAATGAACAGCCTTGCATCTCCTGAAATCGTAAACAACACCATTTATGGAAACAATGGCAATACTCCAATATCTGCTGGTATCAGGTGCGGTCAGGACGATGCAATAACTTCTGTCAAGATTGAGAACAATATCATTGTCAACAACGCAAGGGGTATCAT
>JAADCZ010000107.1 GCA_013154175.1 Thermodesulfobacteriota bacterium | reverse complement strand
CTCTTTGTACGCTCTGGCGTAAGCCTTGAGCGTATTTTCTTTGGAGCAGGCCAGGAAATGGGCCTTAGGGCCGGAACAGAGCCTGTGCCTGGAGCAGCTGCCCTGGGGATGGCATGCAGCCTTCTAAAAGAGAAAATTCATGATGAAATGGCCAGGCAGGCAAAGCTAAGAGAGCTTCTCTACGAGATTCTTGACTCAAAAACAGAAAACATGGTCCGTTTTGTACCTCCGGAAAATTGCCTGCCAAACACCCTGGCCATCTCCTTTTATGGGGTCACTGGTGCAAAGCTCCTTGAACAGGTGCCAAGGATCATGGCCTCAACTGGAGCCGCCTGCCACGATAGATCCGTAAGCGTCTCCCATGTCCTATCCGCAATGGGGGTGGACAAGGAAACGGCCCTTGGAATGGTACGTTTGTCAATGGGAGTCTTCACTACCAAAGAGGAAGTGGAAGAGGCAGGCCGACTTCTGGCAGAGGCTGCGAGTACGCTACGACAAAGAGGATAACAAGTGAAATTCATTGACCTAAACAGGCAGTACAACAACTACCAAGGGGAGCTTGAAGAGACCCTTCTTAGGGTTGCAAGGTCTGGCCAATACATCCTTGGCCCAGAGGTTGAGGCCCTCGAGAAAGAGCTTTCGGCCTTTACAGGGGCAAACTTTGCAGTGGGTGTAAGCTCGGGGACAGACGCCCTGCTCCTTGGCCTTATGGCCCTAGGAGTTGGGCCTGGTGATGTGGTGGTTACAACCCCTTTCAGTTTTTTTGCCACAGTGGAAACCATAATGCTCCTTGGTGCAGAGCCTGCCTTCGTGGATATTGAGGAAGATACCTTCAATCTCGATCCAGAGCTTCTTGGGCCTGAGCTCGATAGGCTTGAAAAACTTGGCAAGAAGGTGAAGGGCATCGTGGTCGTAAGCCTCTACGGCCAGTGCGCCGACATGGACCCAATCAACGAGGTGGCCTCTAAGCGAGGGCTCTTTGTAATGGAGGATGCCTGCCAATCCCTTGGGGCAACCTACAAGGGCCGCGCCTCCTGTAACCTTACAGATGTTGCTGCCACATCCTTCTTCCCTTCAAAACCCCTTGGTTGCTTTGGAGACGGTGGCATGGTCTTCACCCAGGATGAGAAGATGGCAGACCTTTTTAAGGCGCTTCGCATTCACGGGGATACTGGGCGCTACCAGCACGAATACCTTGGCATAAATGGCAGGCTCGATGCCCTTCAGGCTGCAATCTTGAGGGTTAAGCTCAAACATTTTAAAGAGGAAATCGGGCTTCGCCAAAGGGCTGCCCACCGCTACATGGAGCTTCTTTCTGGGCTTGAAGAGGAAGGGCACATAAAACTTCCCAGAATTGACCCTGAAAAGAGCTCAGTCTTTGCCCAGTTCACGATAAGGGTACTTACCAAGGAGCGGGATGCACTTGCCAAAGCCATGACTGAGCAGGGGGTTCCCGTTGCGGTTCACTACCCTGAAGCCTTGCCCTTTCTAAGGCCCCTCGAGCACCTTGGGTTCAAGAGGGGGCAGTTTGAAAAGGCAGAGCGTGCTGCCCAACAGGTTCTTAGCCTGCCGATGCATGCCTTCATCGAGGAGGCTGAACAGATAAAGGTTGCCGAGGCCCTTGGCAGGGCATTAAAAGCATAAATTCATTCCATTTTGAGAAAAGGAGAAAAGGGAATGCTTGAAAGATATTCAAGAGACAAGATGAAACAGATATGGACCGAGGAGAACAAGTACAAGACGTGGCTCGAGGTTGAAATCCTGGCAGCAGAGGCGTGGGCTGAGCTGGGAGTGATACCAAAGGAGGCCGCCAAGGAGATAAGGGAGAAGGCCTCGTTCAATGAAGAGCGCGTCCTTGAAATAGAAAAGGAGACGAGACACGACGTAATCGCCTTTCTCACAAATGTTGCCGAGTATGTTGGCCCGGCTGCCCGCTATCTCCACTGGGGCCTAACATCTTCAGACATGCTGGATACGGCCATGGCCGTTCGCATGAAACAGTCCATGGAGATCATCATCGAAGACGTAAAGGAATGCCTCGAAACCATCAAGAAGAGGGCATTTGAGCACAAGAACACCGTGATGATAGGCCGCTCCCACGGAATCCATGCAGAGCCAATCACCTTCGGGCTCAAACTGGCCATCTGGTACGACGAGATGAAGCGGAACCTGCGCCGCCTCGAGGCTGCAAAGGAGACAATTGCTACTGGCAAGATCTCCGGGGCTGTGGGTACCTTTGCCCATGTGGACCCAAGGGTTGAGGAGTATGTGTGTAAAAAGCTTGGACTCAAGCCTGCCCCTGTCTCCAATCAGATAGTCCAGAGGGACAGATACGCAGAGGTCTTTACTGCCCTTGCCATCCTTTCTGGCACGGTTGAAAAGATTGCCACAGAGATTCGCCATCTTCAAAGGACAGAGGTCCTGGAGGTGGAGGAGTACTTCCGCAAGGGGCAAAAGGGCTCATCGGCAATGCCCCACAAGAGAAACCCCATACTTTCTGAAAACCTCTGCGGCCTGGCCCGTATGGTTCGTTCTTACTGCATCCCGGCCCTTGAAAACATGCCACTTTGGCACGAGCGTGACATAAGCCACTCTTCAGTCGAGCGTTTCATCTGCCCAGACGGGTTTATCACTGCTGACTTCATGCTTGCAAGGCTAAACGGGCTTCTTGCAAAGCTGGTGGTTTACCCTGAAAACATGAAAAAGAACCTCAACCTCCTAAAGGGGCTCATATTCTCCCAGCAGGTGCTTCTGAAGCTCACCCAGAAGGGAGTAAGCAGGGAGGAGGCCTACAAGATAGTGCAGCGCCGTGCCATGGAGGTCTGGCAGGGAATGGGCACCTTCAAGGAGCGGCTCCTGGAAGACGAGGACCTTGCCAAGTACCTGACAAGGGAAGAGATTGAGGAAATCTTTGACATCAACTATCACCTGAAACACGTAGACACCATATTCCAGAGGGTCTTTGGCTAGTCAGGAGGAAAAGAGATGGACGAAAAGGAACGGCTTAAACAGATTCTCCTGGAAAAATCCTACAAGGAAGGCACCTTTACCCTGACTTCCGGCAAGAAGAGCGACTTTTACATCGATTGCAAGCAGACCACCCTGTCGGCTGAAGGGGCCTATCTGTGCGGCAAGCTACTTTACAAACTCATCCGCCAGCAGCCTGATCTTACAGCAGTTGGCGGCATGACCCTTGGTGCAGACCCTCTGGTTACGGCAGTTTCCATCGTAAGCTTCCTTGAAGGCTCGCCAATGCCTGCCTTCATCATCAGAAAGGAGCCAAAGGGGCATGGAACAGGTTCGTGGATCGAAGGAAAATCAAACATCCAGGCAGGAAGCTTTGTGGCCCTGGTGGAAGACGTCGTCACCACAGGGGGGACCCTCATAAAGGCCATTGAACGCACCCAGGTGGAAGGCTACAAGGTGGGTGGTGTCTTTGCCCTTGTGGACAGGGAAGAAGGCGGAAGCGAGCTCTTGGCCCAGCATGGCTTCAAGCTCGTCTCAATCTTTACGAGAAGTGAGCTTTTATCCTAGGAGGATTTATGCCTCACTACCTTGATAGCCCAGGGTTTAAGTTCCTCGAGCTTTCAAAGCACACGAGAGAAAGACTCTTTTCCAGAAAGAGGGAAAACATCGCCCCTGCCGAGCCCTTTAAACAATATCCGGGCTCAGAGATAGTGGAGCTGCCTGAGTTTCACCCAGAAGGCCAATCCCTTTGGGAGGCCCTTAAAGAGAGGCGTTCCATAAGGAAATACAGGCAGCTTCCCCTTGAACCCGAGGACCTGTCTGGGCTCATCTGGGCAGCCCAGGGGATTACTGCAAAGCTTGGCAACTATCTTCTGCGCACAGCCCCAAGTGCAGGGGCCCTCTACTCCATTGAAACCTACCTTTGCATAAACAGTGTCCAAGGCATTGGACCTGGCCTCTACCACTACAACGTGGTCTTTTCCCACCTGGAACTTCTGGCCAAGGGCAGCTTTGGAAAGGAGCTAGGCGAGCGTGCCTTTGGGCAACCCATGTGCTGGAAGGCCCAGGTGGTTTTCATCTGGTCTGCCATTCCAAGAAGGACCATGTCAAAATACGGTAGCCGCGGGGTGAGGTACATCTTCATGGACGTTGGGCACATTTGTCAAAATGTGCTCCTTGCTGCCACTGCCCTTGGGCTTGGTGCATGCCCGATAGGTGCCTTTCTGGATGATGAAATAGATGAACTCCTTGGGCTCGATGGAATGGAGGAGACCACTGTCTACCTTGCCAGCGTAGGCATTCCCCAGTAGCAAAGAGATGGCAGAGGGACACAGGCAAAGGCTTCGGGACAAATTCTTGAAATATGGCCTCGATGCCTTTACGGACGAAGAGATAATCGAGCTTCTTCTTGCCCTTGGCACCCCAAGAAGGGACTGTAAGGAGCCTGCCAGGGCGGCCTTTAGACGCTTTGGCTCCCTTGCCAAGGTCCTCGAGGCAGATGAGAAAGAGCTCAAAAAGATAAAGGGCATAGGCCCAAACAACCTCTTTGCCTTAAAGTTCATACATCAGGTGGCCAGAAGGTTTCTGCGGGAGCGTCTAAAGGAGCGGGAGAAGATAAGCTGCGCCTCTGACGTTGTGGACTATCTGTGCCACGCACTTTCATTCAAGGAAAGGGAGTACTTCATTGCCCTTTATCTAGATGCAAAAAATGGCATCATAGACATAGAGGAGCTTTTTTCTGGAACTGCCGATGCCTCCCCTGTCTACCCAAGAGAAGT
>JAADCZ010000065.1 GCA_013154175.1 Thermodesulfobacteriota bacterium | reverse complement strand
TCACGTTTCACAGGCTGGTGGTATGACTCGACCGCACCGGGAACCGGAATGGCCATTGAGATTCAAGAATCCAACAAACTATTCTTGGCCTGGTTCGTCTATGACGAAAATGGCAGAACCACATGGTACGCATCCGGTGGTGAGCTTCAAAACGAAACCACCTATGTTGGAACACTATGGAAATACAATGGCTGGGCATGGGGGCAGGAACAGTACTCAGCTCCTGTAGGCGAAATAGCGGGCTCCATTACCCTCGTCTTCTACAAGGGTAGTAGCGATATGGTAAATTTCACGGCAGTAGTGGGAGACAAGATAGTAAACGGCAGTTTCACCTCTTTTATGAAAGACTTTGCTCCAGGTCTCAAAGATCCAAGAAATATAACTGGATGGTGGTATGATCCCGATTACGATGGAATGGGCTTCTATATGGATGCCAGGGGCGGTAAGATGGCAATGGTCTGGTACAACTACAGGGAAGATCACAGCCCTCGCTGGTGGACATCCACAAATACCTTTTCCAGCACCTCCACCATCTACATGGGCACTTTGGATGGCTGGAGAAACGGACAGTGTGTCGGCTGCCCCTTTACCTCGCCACCTGAGCGCATCCAGGCAGAAGGCGGTACCATAAATATAAACTTTATCGGTCCTAACCGTGCCGATGCCACAGTAGGAAATACGGTCTTGAACCTACAAAGATTCGTAATTCCCTAACCTGTAATATCAATGCAGTGACTCAACGATGAAACGGCAGGGCCTTGGCCCTGCCGTTCCTTTTTCAGTTGCGAAATGTAGACAATTCTGTCCAGCTAATTTTGCTTTTGAACAACCGATTCAAAATGCTTCCTTACAAGCTCTTCTGCCTCTTGCCTCGTTGAAATGACCCCTTCTACCTGGGCCTCCTTGACAAGCTGCAAGGCCTGGCCAACCACAGGGCCTGGCTCAATGCCCAAAATGGACATAACGTCATGCCCGGTAAGAAGCGGGGGATTTTCCTCGACTGGCCTAAGACTTTTCAGGTAAAAGGCATGTATCTTATCAAAAAGAAGCGCTATCTCATCATCAAGGCCTTCTGGCTTCATTGGTCCACACCCTGCCATGCTGTCTGCCATGGCCAGAAGAAACAGGGCAGGATAATCTGCCCCTATGCTGTCTAGAAGCCTCCTCATTGCACGTTTTGACGGGCCAGACTTTCTAAGGTCGTTCAAGAGATGAAAGGGTCTCATATGCAATCGAACAAGAAGGGCCACAAAACGTTGTTTCTCCCTTGACCATCTAAGGCGTTTTCCTGCCTCCTTGGCCATCTCAGCGCCCTTTTTGTCATGTTCATAAAAGGTTACGCGACCATCGGACCGGGTGGCCTTTTGAGAAGGCTTGCCAAAATCATGCATAAAGGCCGCCCACTTTAGCCACGAAATCTTTCTCCTATTGCCCTCTAACCAGTCCTTGAAAGGGTTACAGTTGGGAAACTTGATACATGGATTTTCCACCAGCTGGTCCATGGACGAAAGGGCCTCCAAGAGATGCCCCAAAACGTCGAGGTGGTGAAAACCAGGCTGGTCCACCCCCTCCATCTCCCTGGTTTCTGGCAGTATCGCAGGAAGAAGGCCGCTGGAATAGAGCCCTGAAAAAGCCCTGCCTGCCCTAGATGAAGTCATTATTTTGTCAAGTTCCTGGTCGATTCGCTCAGGTGCAGAGCCAACGATCTGTGAGGCGTTATTTTCTATCCATTCAAGACTCTTGGGCTCGATGGAGAATCCAAGGGTGGCCATGAATCGAAAGGCCCTCAACATCCTAAGGGGATCCTCACAAAGATTCCCCTCTGAAAGAGCCCGGATAAGTCCTTTTTTCAGGTCATCCCAGCCATCAAAGGGGTCTATTAGATGAAGAGACACCTTATTTACTGGGTAAATCAGTCCCCTATCTACAGCTTCTAAATCATCCAATACCTCATCAAGGGGCAGCGCCATCGCATTAATGGTAAAGTCCCTGTACGCAAGGTCCTCTTTTATGGTCGTTGCATTACCCCTGAACTGGCTGAAATCGAGGCATAATTCCTTAAAAACCACCCTTGCCACCTGGAACCTTTCATCCAGCAATACAAAGGTCCCCCCCAACCTTGATGCAACGAGTTTGGCAATCTCTATTGCATCACGTCTCAACACCAGATCCACGTCAGTTACGCCCCGCTCCAGTAACCAGTCACGGACCGGGCCTCCTGCCACGTAGATCTCAACTTCCCCTGCCTGGCTTGCTACCCCTTGCAAAATCGAAACTGGAGTCAATTCTAGCTCTCCTATTTGAAAAACAAATAACCTGCCAGCCCCATGAGGACCAAGGCAAAAATCTTCTTGAATTGGGCAGTAGAGACAGAATCGAGAAGCATGGCACCTATCTGCGCCCCTACCATGCCTCCCACTCCAAGAAATATGCCAGTGCGAAAATCCACATGGGAAAGCCGACCATGGGCAAGCAGGGCAGAAACACTGATTATGAAGATGGCCATAAAACTAGTACCCACTGCCCGTTGGGCACTATAACCCAGGAGCAGCAACAAGGGCACAACCAGGAAGCCGCCTCCCAGACCAGTAAACGAGGCGCCAACGCCAATTCCTACCCCTGCAGCCAGCAGCATTATCCATTTCATTTTGTCTCTTGTCTCCCATACCAAACATTTATTTTATTGCAAAAGCATGGTAGTGGCTTTATATTTGCGGCAAAAATATTCCGTGGAGTAAACAGATATGCAGTGTACTACAAACAGACCAGGTGAAGAATGCAAATTTATGGGAAAGAAAGGCTGCACCTTTCTTGGGGGAGCCTGTTTCCAGATAATAGAAAAATGTGAGGGTTGCAACAAGGTGGTTGAAACTGCGGCCGGACGCTTTTGCGCCGTGTTTCCACACCCCGAGATGAAATGGAAAAGGGGTGTCTGCAACTTTGCAAGCCATGTAAAACCAGAAATCAAACAGGATGCTTCTGGAAAGGCAATCAACCCACTGAAGGCCGCCAAGAGGGCCTCGAGAGGCCGCTAAAATTTGTCAATTACAGGAGGGCACATTCAATGTGCCCTCTTTCCTACCTGCAGACAAAAAGCTCTTCAACTTCAACCCTTTTTGATAAGAGACCTTCCTGGAACATGACCTTTTCAGTCTGTTTCCATGCCTTTTTATCAATGTAGCCAAGGGGCTTTTGATCTTTGGGAACGACTAATGGTTTGGTTGCACGAATCTGTTCTTCTATAATTCCAGGCTCCAAGGTCTTTTCATACCTTGCCAATATGGCAACCATATCCTTCAGATTTTCGTCTTGAAGGGCCCTTGCCCAACCCTCCATAAGGGCAGCGGTAAAGGCCTTTACCACCTGGGGATGTTCCTTGGCAAATCTTTTGGAGGTCACAAGGGAATTTGCAACAAACCTGATTCCGTAATCAGCCGGGTTTACAAACCCAGCCCTATCGTTCATCTCCCTCATCTTTTCAGCCAGTGCAATGCCCTGGGTATTCCGATAACATGGCCACAGTTGAACCTTGCCCTGCCAAAAGGGGCTATAATCATAGGTTATCGCGTAGGTATGGAGCCTTGATGGATCGAGGCCCAAACTCTTGGCAAGGGCCATGAAAATTGCTTCGTCATTACCACCATAGGTGATACCTACTGTGGCCTTCTCCAGCACACTCTTTAGCGATGCCTTGGAACCAGGCTCGATATTCAGCCGGGACTTCATGTATATCCACTGAAGTGGATTTACCTGGAATATTTGGGCAAGCACTAGGACGTCTGCCCCCTTGGAGACCGCTCTTAGAACCTGGTCGGCAGAGGCCACTCCAAACTGTGCCCTGCCAAGCTCTATCTCCTCTATGGCATCCTGTTCTGCGCCTCCTTCCTTGAGGTCAACATCCAGACCGTGTTGTTGAAAAATGCCCTTTTCCTTTGCCCACAGGTCTCCGGCCGTGCTGGCATTGAAAAGCCATTTCAAGCGGTAGGTAACCTTGGTCAGGCCTTTACCTTCCTCGCCTTTTGGGCCAGACCCCTGCTGACAACCAGCTAAAAGAAGTACAAAAATGGCAAGGCCCACAAAAAAGTGGGCCGTGGTTCTGGTTTTCATACTTTGTCAGATCAGTTTATTTGCGGCATGGATTTTTTCTTGTAACCAGAGGGAACTACAAATGCTGATGCAGGAATGGTCTCCTCCCTTACCTTTACTATTTCCTGGTAGGAGCCCTGTTTCTCCATGTTGATATCGTTTGGATAATGTATCTGTTTTACGATTTCCCCCTTTTCCTGAAGCTTCTCTTCGAGCTTCATAAGCTTTGCCAGATTGGGGTTTCCAAAGATATTAAGCTGACTTGAAATCCTTACCATGGCCTTTTCAAACTTGTCGATCTTGTCCTTGTCCAGCTCTTTAAGCATCATGTCCCTGAGCTTTTTGGAGACCCAGTATTCACCCACCTTTTTGCCATTCTGGGTGATGACATAATGATCTGCAGGAAAGCCAGCGATGGTTTGGGTGTCTGGCATCTTTTTGAGAACGAGGCTCGAGGCCGGCTTCTGGGAAATACCCATGAGCTGTTCAATCATCTTCCTCTGCTCTGGTGTCATTCCCTCAAGATGTGCCTTGAGCTTGTCCATCCCCTTTTGCATCTGCCCTATCATGGCATCCAAGGTGGTGGAGTAATATTCCTTCTTTTTGGGATCAACCATTGTCATGGTGCCATTTGTCAGGTCAATTATGGTGTAATCACCCTCGGGCCCCACTGTCTTTACCTTGTTCTTCTGAATATAGGTT
>JAADCZ010000148.1 GCA_013154175.1 Thermodesulfobacteriota bacterium | reverse complement strand
GGCCGTGGCCCTTGAGAGATACTCCTGAAGCTTCGGACTAAGGGCCGGAACATGCGTTACATGCCTTTTGAGCTCTCTAAAACCATCAGGAAGGCTGGCTATTTCTCTCTGGGCCCTGCTCCCTATTACCTCCAGGGATTCTCTCTGAACCAGGGCTTTCCCCCTTTCCACCACCTTCTCAAGAAGTGGTCTCCCAGGCAGCCTTTCGCTGGCCCTTGCAAGCACGTCTGCCACATGCTCCCCAGAGCATTGGCGAAATACCTGCTTGGCATAGGGCAGTGTTGCCTTGCCCTTTGAAAATTTCATTTTGGCCTCACCCTCATACTCCACCATCTTGTATGCGCAATCAAGGAAAGGGACATCGGCCGAGGTATTGACCAAGGTGCCCACGCCAAAGCCGTCTATTGGCGCCCCATTCTCGACGAGCCTTTGTATCTCTAGCTCATCCAGCCCGCCGGATACAAAGATGGAAAGTTCCTGACAGCGGGCCTCATCGAAAATCTGCCTTACCTTTTTGGAAAGCTCCAACAGATCTCCGCTATCTATTCGGACACCTTTGATTTTCACGCCTCTTTTCAAGTACTCGTGGTAAAGCCTGGTGACAATATGGGCCGCACCCAGGGTGTCAAAGGTATCGATTAGGAGCACGGGATTTTGGGGATGGGTATCTATAAAATTTCTAAAGGCCGCCTCTTCAGATTCATGGGCCAGGATGAAGGAATGGGCCATGGTACCTGTGACTGGTATTCCATAAAGCCTTCCCGCCTCCACTGTGGCCGTGGCCCCAAAGCCACCGATGTAACAGGCCCTTGCACCCAGAAGACCTGCATTTGCCTCATGGCTCCTCCTGAAGCCAAAGTCAATGACAGGCTTGCCCCTTGCGGCAAGGCATACCCGCGCAGCCTTGCTCGCTATCAGGGTCTGGAAATGAAGAATATTTATGAGCCTTGTTTCCACCAGCTGTGCCTGTGGCAGGGGGGCTTCAACCCGAAGGATGGGCTCGTTTTCAAAAAATACCGTGCCTTCAGGCATTGCCCAGACATCCCCTGTAAACTCGAACTCCTCAAGAAACCTCAGCAGGGATCTCCCAAGGCCAAGTTCTTCAAGGTATGAAAGGTGCTCCTGGGAAAACTCAAGGCCAAGAAGAAAATCAACTGCCTGCTCAAGCCCCGCTGATACGAGGAAGTTACGGGTAGGAGGAAGACGCCTGAAAAAAAGCTCGAAACTTGCCTTTCCATGGATACCACGCTCAACATACACCTCGAGCATGGACAACTGGTAATAGTCGGTAAGCAGAGGGGAGGATATGGACATCTTCATCACCCAAGTACACTTGCCTCAAGGAGCTGCGCCCCTGCCTGCTCCATCTCCCTTTGGGCCTTGCGCCCGCCTTCAACTGTAACTGGTGCCGTGCAGTCAGTGAGCAGGAACACTCGAAAACCCAGGTTCAAACCGTCAAGCACTGTCTCCCTCACACAATAATCAGTCGCTACTCCACCCACGAATATCCTTTTAACTCCCTTCTCCCTTAATTTTTCTGAAAGATTGGTGCCCTTGAACGCAGAATATGCATCTTTCTCCCTTGAAGTTCCCTTGGAGACCACAATGGCGTCATCAGGAAGGTGCAAACCCCTGGAAAACATGGCACCGGTACTGTTTTGAACGCAGTGTTCAGGCCACTGCCCACCCTGGCTCTTAAAGGAACAATGATCTTCAGGGTGCCAATCCCTTGAAAAGACTATGGGCAAACAATTTTTCCCAAAGAGCTCTATGACTTCATTGAGCGGCTCGACCAGCGCCCTTGCCCCCTCAACCGGAAGGCTGCCATCCTCCATGAAATCCTCCTGCATATCCACCACAACTAGGCAGTCTCCAGGGCAAAGCTTCACATCTTCCTTGGCTGTGGAAACGTTATTCATGCTCATACATTACCTTACCTGTATCCCTAGTATCGTAGCCCCCAAGGCCTTCCACAGTCTCTTTGAATTGCTCCTCCTCAATGCATTCAAGCAACATCCTTACTGGGGGCTGCTCAAGAAGCTCTTTTAAGACAAGCAGGTCATACCTTTCCTCGACAACCGGTATGAAGTCCAGACCAAGGGCCTTGGCAGCAGACAAGATACCAAGGCCAGCATCGGCCTTGCCACTAAGAATGCTTACGGCAACGGCCATGTGGGTATATTCCTCGTTGTCATACCCACGAATCTGCTCGGGACTTATCCCCAACTTGGACAACTCATAATCAAGCAGGACCCTGGTTCCGGAACCAAGCTGTCTGTTTACGAAGGTCACATCCTCCCTTGTCAGATCTGCAATGGAATTTATGGACAGGGGATTTCCCTTTCTCACCATCAGCCCCTGCTGCCGATAGACCAGGTTTATGAGAAGTGCCGGCTTATCAATATATTTTTTCACATAGGATACATTGTAACTTCCGTCATCAGGGTTCAACAGATGGGTCCCGGCGACATGACAAAGCCTTTTGGCCACTGCATGAATGCCACCAAGGCTTCCTACATGGGTCGAGGCCATCTCCATTGCAGGAGATTTTCTTTTTAAGAAATCTGCAATGATATCGAGGGACAAGTCGTGACTTCCTGTGCAGATGAGGGTTTTTTCAAGGCTTTGCCACGGCCTTATGAGCTCGAGCTCCACCTCTGCTCCCTCTTCCAATCCTTCTGAAGCCAGAGGAATCCTGAGTATTGCATTTGCCTTCGTTATGGTCGAAATGGACCCGGCGCCCTTCTTTATTGGGCTTGCGACCACCGACTCCCCTACCTTTCCGGCAACCACTCTGCGAAATTCCTCGATGCCCGCCCTTGAAGGCAAAGACTTGGTCAAACGCGCCCTCACGGTAACAGGCAGGGGCCTTTCCTTGCCCTGAAGTTTATGGAGAAGGGGGGCCACTATCTGCTCGAAGGCAATGATTGCAGAGACCGGATAGCCTGGAATGCCAATAACCGGCTTGCCCGAAACTATCCCAACGATAGTGGGCTTGCCCGGCATTATGGTAATGCCGTGGACCAAGACCTCCCCCAATTTCTCTATGATTGAAACCGTATAGTCAGCTGAACCGGCAGAGGAACCGGCATTTATCAACACCACGTGGGCATCCGAGGAAATGGCCTCTCTAACCGCCCCTTCGATTGCCTCGGGCTCATCGGCCACTATGGGGTCTACCATGGCCTCGGCGCCACTGGCCTGGCAAAGGGCTGCCAAAACTGCAGAGTTGGACTCTGGAATCTTTCCTGGCTCAAGCTTTTCAGGCAGGCCATCATCTATGGAAATGAGCTCTGAACCAGTGGGAATTATTCGTACAATGGGCCTCTTCCAGACCCTGACAGTGGGGTTTCCACTGGCCAACAGGGCACCTACGTCATAGGGGGCAATGAGGTGATTTGATGGAAACACCAGTTCCGTGGCAACGATATCTTCCCCCACCTTCCTTACATTTTGCCACGGAAACACTGGGGACCTTAAGAGCACATATTTCTCATCCTTATCAATGAGGCAATGCTCTATCATCACCACGGCATTCATCCCTTCTGGCAAAGGGAAACCCGTATTTACTGGCACTGCCTCCTGCCCTATCTTCAGGGAGACAGGGCTATCGTCCCTGGCTGAAAAGGTACTCTGTGCAACGACGGCGAATCCGTCCATTGCTGCGGAATGAAAACCAGGAGAAGAAATCCTGGCAAAAACAGGTCGGGATGTAACCCGTGCAGCAGCATTCCTGCTGGGAATTTCCTCTTCACCCACCAAGTCACCTGGATCATATCTGCGGCACAAAAGATCCTGGGCAACGCCCAGTTCCTGCATTTTCAAATAAATTCGTCGCTTCATGGCAAAAGCAAAACCTCCGCCTCTTCCCCTTGGTGGTACCCTTCAGAATCGCGAGGAATCTTCAAAAGTCCATCTGCCTGCACAAGGGTTGAAATTATACCGGACTTGCCATAGATGGGGATGGCAACTGGCAAGCCCCCTTTTTCAGAAGGCTCCAACCTTACCCTGACATAATCTTCCCTGCCACTGACAGAGGGAAACATCTCGCCACAAACTGCCTTTTTCACCCGCAGCCCAGTTTCCGGCTCAAGCCCCTGAAAGACGTTGACTAAATAATGTACAAAAAGCAAATAGACAACCATGCACGAGGCCACGTGCCCTGGCAATCCAAAGAGGGCCCTGTCATCCTTGCGGGAAAGGATGGTGGGTTTGCCAGGCCTTATCGCCACGCCATGCACCAGGGGAGGCGCACCAGTTATCTCCTCAAACACCCTTACCGTAAAGTCTCTGTGGCCAACAGAACTCCCACCAGATACCAGCACGATGTCAGCACCCTTTGAAAGGGCGTCTGCGCAGGCCCTGGATATCGCTTCGAGGTAATCGGATATGATTCCCATCTTGGTGGGCACGGCCCCGCTGGTTCGAAGTAGTGCTTCGAGGGTGGTGGAATTGATGTCACGTATTTTTCCAGGCGGGGGGCTTTCTGTCTCTGGGACCAACTCATCCCCTGTACTGATTATGGCAGCCCGTGGCCTTCTAGTGACCTTGACCTTGCATATGCCAAGCCCAGACAGAAGACCCAGCTCCTGGGGTCTGAGCCTCGTGCCCCTTTTTATGCAAAGGGTGTCGCGCCTGCAATCTTCCCCCTTTAATATCACGTTTTCATTGGGGGCCACAGCCTTATAGACCTCGATGAGCTTGTCATCGAGGGGCCTTACATATTCGAGCATCACCACCGCGTCTGCCCCTGGAGGCAGGATGCCCCCTGTCCAGATCCGAACAGCCTCACCCTGC
>JAADCZ010000072.1 GCA_013154175.1 Thermodesulfobacteriota bacterium | reverse complement strand
CCGGCTCAGTAATCCAATCAGGGCATCTGGAACCTTTGAAGGTTCAGGGTCACCTCGCCCACGGTCACCAGGGCGTGATCCCTGTCTGTGAAGGTGATGGTTATTGGCCCGCCTTGGGCAGGAATTGGGCTTGGTTGAGCCACATAGGGGCACATTGCACAGGGCCCTCCCTGCCAGCCATCAAGATTTCCCATATAGAGCTGGCTTCCATTTGGGAAAAAGTTTGAGGATGTAAACCATCTTGCACTGGCATCTTCCCGATAGTTGTACCATGCAAGGGCCATCTTCCCGCCCCTGGCATCCAGGAAAAAGCCCATTCCATTAAAGGCAGGGTCGTACCACCAGCCTGTCAGGTGTCTGTAATCCTCGTCTCCTGGGGCAAAATCTGCCATAAAGGACGTAAAGGTCTTTGTGACGAGCTTGTTGTCCATGCTGACTGAAAAGGTAACCTTGCCCCTTTCAGGCCAGTCGAAATTCACCGATATTATGCCCACGAGCTCTGGCCTCGGCGGGTAGTAGGGGGTTCCCCAGGGCCAGCCCTTCCAGGAGTAGAGCTTTCCGGAAAATGTTGTGGAACCCGACATCTCTCCGCCTGCCGAATACCATGTGGTGCGCCCAAAACCGTCATAAACGAACCATGTCAGAAATATCTTTGCGTCCCTTACCTCTGTGGCAAGGCCTGTGCCTGGCTGTGAAGGGTCATACCACCAGCCTGTCAGATGCCTGTTCACCCCTGGAAGTAGTGCGTAGAATACGGACTTTTCTGAATCGTGCCTTGCAGACCACAATATGGCCTCGCCATTAAAATCCAGGGATGAAATCTCGTCATAGCACTGGTCGGTAAGCTGCTGGATGGAGGCACCATCCCAAAGATAGATGTCCTGACATTCCCCATTATCCTTGATCCAGACGACCTTTCCATCACGCAGGACAGGGGAGATGTCATCTTCGTCATCATCAGTGTCTGTTATCTGGATGTTGGCACCGCCTGCCCAGTAAAAAATCTCGAAGTCGTCCCCGTCCCATTCTGTCCAGGCAATGGCACCATGGTCGAGGCTGGGATCAAGGTCGTCTCCATCTGAATCTGTAAGCTTGTACTCGTTCTTCCCGTCCCAGTAGAACAGGTCATAGTTGTCGTCATGTTTCCCCACCCAGGCCACGGTCTGACCAAAAACCGAAGGCTGTTTGTCGTCATAGTCGTTGTCCGAGACCTGGATCTTCCTTCCAGGCACCCGCAGGAAGATTTCAGTATCCTCACTGAAAAAATCCTCATGATCCTCCTCAACAAAGGCCACATTGGTGTCATACTGGGAGATGGTATCCACTACGTCGTCTTCCACCTCCTGTACGAATCCATCCTCCCAGAGCTGGATGTCGTCGCTGTGATCTATCCAGGCAACCCTGTTGCCAGATGCAGATATGACAGTGACCTTGTCGTCGTTGGATATCTTGTGACCCGCCATAACCGGATTCGATACGTCCCAAGCATAAATTCCCTCTCCATAGTGGCTCCAGAAGGCAATGCCATCCCCGAGGGCAACCCTGAAAAATTCATCCTTTGAATCTGTGGTTGCAAGCTCTGCTATCTTTACAAAGGCCATGCTGTAAGAAGTTGAGAGGGCCAATAAGATGGCAACCAAAAGGGTTAAGCACATATTTATCTTGAGTTTTCCCATAGGGCCTCCATGTAGTGTCATCAAAAATATCCCCTTGATATATCCAGTGTATCACCCGGCAAAAACAAGGGCAATCAAGGCCATAGTCTGGTTGCCCATTAAAGACGTGAAGTCTCTATGGGCCAATTCCATAGCCAATTTTCAAACCCCTGCAAACCATATGGACACTGCGAGCACTCCCAGGGTCAGGAAAAAATATGCTGACAGATAAACGGCAAGTGGCCTGCCGCCCTGCCATATGGCAATTGCCAGTTTTACAAAGGAGTTCACTACCGATGCAATAATTATTCCTATCATGGCCACAAGCGCCCCGAGGGAACCCTGCTTGGACAGCTCTGCCAGGGACAGTGTTATGGCATCGACATCGGTAAGACCCGAGAAAAAGGAGACAACATACACCCCTGCAGAGCCGTAGCGTGCCTGCACAAAGGAGCTTGCCCCGTAAATGATGCCAAAAAGGATTCCAAACTTGATTGCCTCGCTAAGCTGCAGGGGGTTTTTGGTAAAGGTATCAGAAACGGAAAGTGCAGCAGGTGGAGACTTCTGAAAAAGGTAGTAGGTGAAGGCAAAACCCGCCACGCTTGCTCCTATGAAGGGAATCATGGCCCTTTCGGCAAGGCCAGGATATACGATGAAGATAAGGACCAGAACCCTCAAAAACATTATGGTGCATGCTATCGCTATTGCCCCGGCCACATGGACTGCCAACTGTCTCTTCTCTGCAGCTATCTTTGAAAGGGACACGGTTACCGCAGTTGAGGAGACCATTCCCCCAAGTGCCCCGGTGAGAAAGAGCCCTCTTTTGTGTCCAAAGACCTTTATTGCCGCATAACCGACAAATGACACCGCCGAGATCACAACGGACATGAGCCATGTCTTGTATGGATTAAAGAGGTGGTATGGACCAAGCATCCTGTTTGGCAGGATGGGAAGCACAAGAAAGGTCATGGCAAGGAGCAAGACAGCGGCGTTTATGTCTTGGGACGTGATTCTCGCCTCCAGTTTTCGAAGCTTGGGCTTTATCTCAAGGAGCACGATAATTAGCACGCCAACGAATACCGCAAGGTTCTCCTGTTTGAGGCTCACCAGAAGACCAAGGAGGAATGTGGCCATGGCTGCAAAGTGGGTTGTGCTTCCAAGATCGATTGTCCCCTGCCCCTTCATGGACCTAGAAACCTTAAAGTAATAGGCCTCCATGATGATGAGCCCAATTATCAGGGCTGCGGCAATGGCAATGCCCGCTATTTCCCTGTTGAGCATGCCTGCCATGTAACCGGCAAGGGCGATTATGGAAAAGGTCCTAGATCCGCCAAAGCTCTTTTCATCTTCACTGAGGTGATAGATAGACCGCTGCATGCCTATCATGAACCCAAGGGCTGCCGCTATGAGAATGGATCTGATTATGTGTATGTCCATAAGGAAGGCTCCAACTGAGGATTTTTGCTAGGCCGCTTTACCATGACAAAGATAAACGAAAAAGGCATGCGGCTGAATATACAGCACACATGCCTTTTGTCACAGTAGCACGCCTGAATGAGGCAGGAATTAAAATTTAGAAGCCGAAGATAAACCTCTGGAGATGAAAGGTGTTACCTTCCCAGACCATGTCTGCCCTTCCCTCACCAGTGAGCCTGAAGGTAATGGGGGCCTGGTCCGTAGGAATTGGAGCTACATAGGGTTCAACTCCCATAGGGGATCCGCCTGTCCATTCCTGAAGTGTGCAGGTAAACTGGTTGTCAAAGGGAGTAAAGTCTGCAGAACAGCTCGTCCACCAGGGCTGACCAAGGTAGCCATAGTAGTACCATGCCATGAAGACCTTGTTTCCGTATGCCTCAAGAAACATGCCCATACCATCGTAGCTCGGGTCGTACCACCAACCACTGATACCCCTCGGATCTGGTGCACCAGGGGCAATCTCTGGCATAAACTTGATAATTTCTGCCTTAACCACCACGTCTGTATCCGTGTCCAGATAATCCTTTGATGCGATGTAGACGAGTTTGGCCTCTGTATCAGAGGAAAACTCTATCAACATGGTACCAATATCATGCTTTGTTGGTTTGGAATACTGACTTCCAAGGGGCCAGCCATTCCACATGTTGAGGGTCCCACCAAATACGATCTTGGCCACGTCTGTAGTAGTGTTGGAATCAACTACTATTATGTCTCCGTAGGCGCTTAACCAAAAAGGTTCACCACGCTCATATTCGAACATGGCTGCAAAACACTTGCGGCCCTGAATTTCCACGGAAATACCAGTACCGGGCTTACCCTTTATATACCACCAGCCTGAATGGGATTCATAGGCATGGCTCACGGATAAAGGGAAAATGAGCATGGAAAAAACAAGCAATATCTTTAAAACTCTCTTCATGGCCTTTCCTCCTCCTTAATTTCATGTTGCCATTTCTTTAAATAATGGTGTCCTAAGAGTGCAGTCATTGACTGTGCAGAAACAACTCTCTGAAGGCTTGGATGCGAAAAAGGTGATGTAAAAATATTGTCGAGCCTTCACTAAACCATTTACCTCACTTTATTTTTATCAAAATCTCCATCTTCCCTCAACGGCTATAATTGACTTTAATCATTTCAATTACCAGGTCCAAAAGTTAATATTGTCCTAAGGGACAAAATTTGAAACACATCACCAGGAGGTCGATATGGCAACATACAAGATTCACCCAATAGTTGTAGGAACGAAGATATTCGACAAGGGAATGATGACCTATCAGCACGATTACGGAAAGGAATACACAATTCCCATCTATAGTTGGTACATCGAAGGTGGAGACAAGACCATCCTGGTAGATACGGGGCTCATCGGTGTGATTCAGTCCGAAGACAGGGAGCGTTCCATAGGAGGCAAGATTTACACCTTCGAAGAAGGCCTGGCCAAGTGGGGGCTGAAGCCCAGTGACATAGACATAGTAATCCACACGCACCTGCACAATGACCATTGCGAAAATGACTTCAAGTGTGTAAATGCAAGGTTCTTCAGTCATGAACTGGAATTCCAGTCCTGCTTTGATCCGCATCCACTGGATTTCAGATACATGGCAGACTTTGTACAAGAACTGGACGAACAGGGTGTCATGACCCACCTCGATGAAGATACGGAGATAGTTCCTGGAATTCGGATGATCCACACCCCTGCCCACACGAGGGGTGGCATGTCCGTGGTTATAGAGACAGAAAAGGGCCTTGTGGGAATCAGCGGATTCTGTACAATCCTCGAAAATTTCTTTCCGCCCGTAAAGATAAAGGCCATGGAAATGGATGTAATTCCCCCGGGAACCCTCGTAAACAGCTATGAAGCCTATGACATCGTAAAGAACTTCAAGGAAAAGGTGGATCTGGTATTGCCCCTTCATGAACCCATGTTCTCCCATGTGGCAACAATCCCAGACGACCTGCCAGAGGAATACTATGAAATACTCAAAGGGTAATCTTAAGAGGATATTTACAGTCAGGCTCGAGGACGGCGACATAGTTCATGAATGTCTCGAGGAGTTGGCAAGAAGGGAGGGCATCCGGGCTGCAGCCGTTATAGCCGTTGGCGGAGCAGATACTGGAAGCACCCTTGTTGTCGGGCCTGAGAAAGGAAGGGGCCAGCTTCCCGTCTCGCCCCAGAAAATCACCCTTGATGACGTTCACGAGGTGGTTGGCACTGGAACCATCTTTCCAGACGAAGACGGCAACCCCCTCATCCATATGCACATGGCATGTGGCCGCAACAACGAAACCGTGACCGGATGCATTAGAGAAGGCGTAAAGACGTGGCACATCATCGAGGCCATTGTCTTTGAGATTGAAGGTGCCAGCTCCATCAGAAAGCTGGACACGGCCCTTGGTTTCAAACTTCTAGAGCCGGAAGGAGATTAAAAATTGATTAGCTACATCACCAAAGGACTGGGCGCAGCCCTTTTAACGACCGCCCTTTTGCTCTTTGGGCAGAGCCTGTGGGCAGGAAACCTCGAAACCAAACCCCTTCAACAGGTCTCACCCAGCAAACAGTGTGACTTCATCATCGATAAGCTCCAAAAAAGATATGAAAAAACACGGGACGTGAGCGCAAAATTCATTCAGAAGACTACCGTTCCCGGAGATCCTGAGCCTGTGAGGGCATCTGGCAGGGTCTATTTCAAGAGACCCCATCTGATGAGATGGGACTATGAAGAGCCAGAGAGACAACTTCTCGTAACCAGTGATGACAAGGTCTATCTGTACGAGATAGATGCCAAGCAGGTCAGCGTCCTTTCAAGGAAACAGTTTCTTTCAACAAAGATCAGCCGTGCATTCTTCCTTGGAAAGGGCGACCTCAGACGCGACTTCAATGTGCTTGGCTGTTTCAAGTCCCCAGAGGGCTGGATACTCAGCCTGGCACCCAAACAGCAAATTCCACAGTTAAAGACACTGGAACTCACCATAGACAAGAACAACTTCCTCGTAAAAAAGACCGTCATTCAAGACCAGATGGGTGGAACAACCACCATTGTCTTCCAGGACATAAAGGTTGACACAGGGCTCGACCCTGAACTTTTCAAATTCCAGATTCCAAAGGGCGTAAGTGTATTCAACGCCGGTTAGAGAGGGAAAAAATGGATAACAAACAGGCTATGATTGAAGAAATAAAGGCGCTTGCCAAGGAAAAGAATGCCATAATCCTTGCCCACAACTACCAGATTCCTGAAATTCAGGACTTGGCAGACCTCACTGGAGATTCCCTGGCACTTAGCATTCAGGCATCCAAGACAGATGCAGATATCATCGTCTTTTGCGGTGTTCACTTCATGGCAGAGGCGGCAAGCATAGTGTGCCCAGACAAAAAGGTGATAATCCCAGTCAAGGACGCCGGCTGTGCAATGGCAGACATGCTGACAGCCCAGCAACTAAGGGAATTCAAGGCTCAGCACCCTGGCGTTCCAGTGGTTACCTATGTCAATTCCTCAGCCGAGGTCAAGGCAGAGAGCGACATCTGCTGCACTTCTGCCAATGCCATACAGGTGGTGAAATGGACAAAGAGCCAGGAGGTCATCATGACCCCTGACCGTAACCTTGCTGCCTGGGTGCGGCGCCACACAGACCAGACCGTATATTCATGGAATGGGTATTGCCCTATCCATGACGAGCTGACTGTCGAAGCCGTTCGTGAGGCCATGAAGAAACACCCAGACGCCATACTCATGGCACATCCCGAGTGTCCAGAGACGGTGCTTGAGCTTGCCCACGTCGTCAGGAGCACTAGTGGAATGCTCAAATATGCAAAGGAGTCTGATGCCAAAAAGTTTATTGTGGCAACAGAGATAGGGCTCCTTCACCCCCTCAAAAAAGAAAATCCAGACAAGGAGTTCTTTGAGGCATCCCCTGACATGCTCTGCGCAGACATGAAGAAAACTGGCCTAAAGGAGCTTCTGGCAGCCCTAAAGAATGAAGAACCAGTGGTACGGGTCGAGGAAGATGTGAGAAAGAAGGCCCTAAAGGCAGTTGAAAGAATGATGGAAGTGCCACGAGACTAGAAAAGGGCCAGAAGAGTTAAAATACCAACAAAAAAAGGGGGCTATAAAGGCCCCCTTCATTTTTCCTCTTTTTTTTCGCCCTAGAGTTCCACAGGAATTACCTTTGAAACACCATCCTGCTGGGCAAGCTTTTCAAGGACCTCCTCAGAGGCCTTCTCATCAGTGGTAAGCAGAATGACATTCCTGTGATGATCTGGGTCTTGGCCTACCTGCATCCTAGAAATGTTGATGCCAGCCTCGCCAAGGGTCAGGCCTATTCTTCCAATCACCCCAGGCCTGTCCTCATTGTAAATCAGCAGCATGTGACCTTCTGGAACTGCCTCCAGGGTGAAATCGTTTATGCGTACCAGCCTTGGTTCGGTCTTGCCAAAAATGGTTCCTGCCAGAACCTCTTCGCCATTGCTGGTTGTAACCTTCAGCTCCAGGAGGTTGTTGAAGTTGTCGCAGGTCTCACTCTTGGACTCGACTACCTTTATCCCCCTCTCCTTTGCAACAATGGGGGCATTGACGAAATTGACGTCCTCCCTGAGTACCGGAGCCAAAAGGCTCTTCAGGATGGTCACTGTGACCGGTGCGGTATCTATGTCTGCAAGGTCTCCCTGATAGGAGATGTCCACACTCTTAAGTGGGCCATCAATTACCTGGGCCAGGAATGCACCGCTCTTTTCTGCCAGATTGAGCACTGGGCCCAGAACCTTGAGGGCCTCGCCACTGACAGAAGGCACATTGACTGCATTTCTAACCTCACCCTTCAGGAGATAGTCGGCAATTTGCCTGGCCACTGCCACAGCCACGTTTTCCTGGGCCTCCCTAGTGGATGCACCCAGGTGAGGGGTACAGATGAAATTGTCCAGTCCAAGAAGGGGGTTTTCCAGGGTTGTAGGCTCCTTTTCGAACACGTCGAGGGCTGCAGCCGCAAGCTTGCCAGATGTGAGGGCATCGTAGAGATCCGCCTCGTTTACAATGCCACCCCTTGCGCAGTTGAGCACCATGGCCCCATCCTTCATCTTGTCGAATAGCTCCTTGTTGAGCATACCCTTTGTCTCATCAGTCAGGGGCGTATGCACAGAGACATAGTCCGCCCTGGAAAGCAGGGTATCGAGGTCGACAAGCTCTATTCCAAGCTTTTCTGCCATCTCCGGGTTCATATATGGGTCATAGGCCACAACCTTCATCTTGAGGCCCTTGGCAAGCTGGGCAACGATTGCGCCTATGCGCCCGCTTCCAATGATTCCCAGGGTCTTCCCTGCGACCTCCTGCCCCATGAACTTCTTTTTCTCCCACTTGCCAGCCTTCATGGACATGGTGGCCTGGGGAATATGGCGGCTCATGGCCATCATCATGGCTATGGTGTGCTCAGCTGCTGAATTGGTATTGCCGCCAGGGGTGTTCATGACAACCACGCCCTTCTTGTTGCAGGCCTCGATGTCCACATTGTCGAGACCCGTGCCTGCCCTACCAACGACCTTGAGCTTTTTGGCGTGTTCCAGAAGCTCCGGGGTCACCTTGGTGCTACTTCTTATGACCAAGGCGTCGGCATCCTTTATGGCCTCGTTCAGTTCCTCTGGGCTGAGTCCCAGCTTCTCCTCGACCTCGAGACCAGCCTCCTTGAGAATATCAATTCCTTCTTGTGCTATGGGGTTAGTTATAAGTACCTTCATCTCCACTATTCCTTTTCTAGATTTTGTGCTCTGCGAAATATCTTTGGGCTGCTGCCACACCCGATCCCAGCTCAACCTTGAAACCGAGCTCATTCAAGGCCCTTTCAATAGCAGCAATCACGATAATCATATCCCACTGGCTCAAATAGCCATAATGGGCGATCCTAAAGACCTTTCCCTTGAGGTGGGCCTGACCACCGGCAATGGTGATGCCGTAGTCCTCACGCAAAATCTTCACTATATCCTGGCCGTTGATACCTTCTGGTGCCTTGATGATGGTCAGGGCATCGGAAGGTGCCTTTGAGAACTGCTCGAGCCCCATGGCTTCCACTGCCGCCTTGGTGCCTCCAGACAGGAGCCTGTGATGGGCAAAGAGATTTTCAAGGCCCCTTTCACGGATCTGCTTCAGTACCTCGGCAAGGCCGATTATCAGCGATACAGCAGAAGTATAGGCCGTGGTATCCTTGGCCATGGCCTTGCGTTCCTTGAGAAAGTTGAAGTAGTAATGGGAATTCTTTGCCTTTTCTGCAAATTTCCACGCCTTGTCACTTACACTCACAACAGCAAGCCCTGGTGGCAGGGAAAGGGACTTTTGGGAACCTGTAACCACTACGTCCAGCCCCCACTCGTCCACCTTCATGTCGTAAACGCCAAGGGCACTGATTGCATCCACCACAAGTACGGTTCCATCCCGCTGGCCCACTATCTTGCCAAGCTCCTCCACCGGATGCATGGCTCCAGTGGATGTCTCGTGTGCCTGTACAAAAACCGCCTTGGCATCTGGGTGTTCGTCCAGGGCGTCGGCAACCTGGGCAGGGTCGACGGCATGGCCCCATTCCACGTTTATATCTACGTGCTCCACGCCAAAGGCGTCGCACATCTCTGCCCACCTTTCTCCAAACTTGCCACCTACGATGCAAATGGCCTTGTCCCCTGGTGACAGAAGGTTCGAAACGCATGCCTCCATGCCGCCTGTACCAGAGGAGGCGAAAATCAAGCAGTCGTTGTTGGTCTGATAGAGATACTTGAGATCCTTCCTGACCTGGGAAAGTATCTTGGAAAACTGGGGTGACCTGTGATGCATTACCGGTTGTGACATCACAGCCATTACATGTGGATCCACCGCAACCGGCCCTGGCGCTATGAGATATCTTTTCATTTATCCTCCCTGTATTCCAGGGTTGGCCAGCAAGGATCAGCCAGCCCTAGAAATGCTCCAATTCTTTTTATTAAAAAATGAATGAATTTTCACCTTAACAGCCAACTTGTCAAGGCTCAATAACTCCATAACCTCCCCCGCCTGGACTTCTGATTTCCAGGCAGTCGCCCTTTTCAACGGAAATGACGCATTTTCCAGGCAACCGTTCAGGGCTGCCCTGCCCTTTTCTGAAGAGCAGATTCGCCCCCCTTTTTCCATCCTCGCCGCCATAGAGGCCATAGGGAGCAAAGACACGCCTTTCAGTAAGAAGGGACACAGTACACGGGGCAAGAAAGCGGTAACGTCTTATAAGGCCATCCCCTCCCCTGTGGCGCCCCTTTCCGCCAGAACCATCCCTGATGCCGTACCTTTCTATCATCATTGGATATGTCTGCTCCAGGGCCTCCACCGGAGTATTCAGGGTGTTCGTCATGTGCACCTGCACCCCGGACATTCCGTCGCATCGGCTGCTGGCCCCCATTCCCCCGCCAATGGTTTCATAGTAGGTAAACTGGTCTTGGCCAGTGGAGGCTGAACCAATTGCGATGTTGTTCATGGTGCCGCAACCGGCTGCAGGTATCTTTTCAGGCAGGGCCTTCGACAGGGCGCCCAGCACGGTGTCCACAATGCGCTGGGAGGTCTCAACATTTCCTGCTGCTACCGGTGCCGGAGGCCTGGGATTTAGTAGGCAGCCTTCTGGTGCGATCACTGTAACAGGCTCGAGGGACCCTGCATTTACCGGATAGCCCTCGCCTACAAGGCAGAAAAAGCAGTAAAACACAGCAGATCGGGTGACACTCAAGGTTGCGTTTATGCAGGTTGGGGCCTGTGGGGCTGTACCTGTAAAGTCCACTGCTGCCTCATCGCCCCTGACTGTGAGTGTTGCCGTGATTGGAACCGGCTGGCTACCCATTCCGTCATCATCCATATAATCGGTGAAAGTGTAGTTGCCATCAGGAATCTGGGAGATTGCAGCAGACATAAACCGGCGCCCATAATCTATGAGGTGGGGCAATACCTCGAAAAAGCGTCTCTTGCCAAAGGTTGCAAGGGTCTCCTTCAGGCGCTGCTGTCCACGGTAAAGACATGCCACCTGTGCCCTCAGATCCCCTGAACGTTCTGAGGGATTTCTCATTGCACCAATGAGTTTGGCGAAAAATTCTTCCTGCATCTTGCCCTTTACTGCCAGATATGCCGGTGAGATGAGCACCCCTTCCTCATCGAGGGATGTTGAAAGTCCCATGGAGCCCGGAATCTTTGCCCCCACGTCTGCATGGTGGGCCCTGGCAGCGAGATAAAAGAGCAAGGTTTTGTCATCCTCATCGAATACACCTGAAATAAGGGTAATGTCTGGAAGATGTGTCCCGCCACGAAAGGGATCATTCGTGATGACAATGTCACCAGGATCGAGACGAAATTCATCCCTCACCATCCTGACGACATCGGGCATGGCACCAAGATGCACAGGTATATGTGCCGCCTGGGCAAGGAGTTTTGCATCCCTGTCAAAAATGGCACAGGAAAAGTCCCGCCTTTCCTTTATGTTGGAAGAAAAGGCAGAACGCTGAAGCACAATACCCATTTCCTCTGCCACCGAGGAAAGCAAACGATTGACCACTTGAATATCTATGGGAGTTACCACTTTTTTCACCGCTCTCATGCCAAATGTTGGCTATTTAAAGCAAATCCCGATAGAATTGACAAGGCTTGGTTGGATGTTTAGGATAACTTTCCCTTGAAAAGTACGCGGGCGATTAGCTCAGTTGGATAGAGCGTTGGCCTCCGGAGCCAAAGGTCGTGGGTTCGAATCCCGCATCGCCCGCCAGTCATATTCGCGTTTATTGCCACGGGTCCCATCATTTTTTTTGCATAAGAAGGAAGTTTCAGAGTCGAATCATCCACATGAATCCATAGTTCGGATCAATTTTTAAACCTTGGGGAATTTTTTTTCGAACTCTATAATATCAAGTAGACAAATTTTAACATGGAGATAACTGGAAAACTTTTGATAAAGGAGAAAGCCATGAAACTTTTCGGGTGGGTATTCGCTGCCTGTTCCCTAATGCTGGTATCTTATTCAGGTAATGCTCTGGCAGAAAACTTTAGCGGTATCTGGTGGGATAGTGACAAGCCTGGGACCGGTGTGTTCCTGACTCTTTCGGACGACAACACCACTGCCTGCGGCACGTGGTATCTGTACGACGAAAACGGCAAACCCATATGGTTCAGCTTCTGGGGTGTCATGCGTGATAACAGGCTTCAGGCCTCGCTCTATAAATTTTACGGGCCTCCCATGGGTCAGCCCTGGGACAGCGCAATGGTCCACAGTGAAAACGTGGGGGTCGTTGACATTACCTTCATCTCGCCAGATTCGGTAGTGATGCGTTATGACCTGGATCAAACCTCTGGCAAGCTCAATTTGGTGCGTTTTTCCCTTCTTTCCTGCCCTGGAAGCCTTCTTTGGGACCCTGAAAAGTCTGGGCAGGGTATGGCCCGCTTTCACTATCCAGGCCCAGACGGGGATATGTCCGGACTAATCTGGTATGTATACGATCAGGACGGAAACTGCACCTGGTACACAGCCACTGGCCACGTTGGAACACACATCTTTGATCTTTGGCAGTTCACAGGGCCGTCACTGTTGGATGAATGGGACGCTAGTCTTGTAAAGGGCAGCCGGGTTGGCTCTGCGCAGATTACGGTCCAAGGGTTCGATCTGGCCACCCAGACCCCTACTGACATGAAAGTCTATTTCAATGTTGATGGTGTGGGCGTGATGGAAATGAATCTGCACCCCTTCAAGTGCCCCGTTGCAGTGCCGGCCCTATAAGAGGGGGCTAATATTGAAATAGATCCAGAATTGCAATCTCGGCCTGATCTCCAGCCCGGATATGGGATCTGCCCTCTGGAATAATTATGACGGAATCTGAGCTGGCTATGCGTTTTAGCCTGCTTTCTTCAAGCACTGGGGTGGTGAACAAACTGCCACCCTTCATGGAGCTTCTGGCCAGGATGAGCTGGGTCCAGTCTGGGCGACCCTTGACATCCTTCAAGAGGGTTGCCCTGGCCCTTGCAGGAAACTGGCGGGTGTCTCCCATGAGCCTGAGCACCGATGCCAAGGCTATGAAAATGAAGGCTACATAGTTGGAAGGCGGGCCGCCAGGCAGGTTGAAAACGAGCTTCGGCCCCTTTGACCCCATGCATACCCCCTTGCCAGGCCCCATTCGAACCCTTTTGAAAAGAAAATTCACTCCCAAAGATTCAAGCACGGAGACAACAAGGTCCCTTTCACCATCGAGCACTCCCCCGCTTGTTATGACCACGTCAAACTCCTCCAGACACTGACCAAAAAGCGTCTCCAGGGCTTTTAGTTCATCAGCACATAGCCTGGCGTCTGCGTAGATGCCAAAACGGTGCAGCCAGGCAATGATTGTTGCCCGATTGCTGGGAAATATCTTCTTCGACTCATCAATCATGCCCTCTTCGGCAAGCTCACTGCCAGTAGCCACAATCACCACCTTGGGCGGTGCATACACCTTCAATCTGGTGACCCCGGCGCCGGTTATGAGCCCCAAAAGACCAGGAGTGAGGATGCTGCCCCGGCTTGCCACAACCTCCCCCTTGGAAAGATCAGCCCCCTTGGAAAGAATGTTCCTGCCAGGGCCACTGTCTGCAAGACAGACGACCTCATCCCCATCCTGTCGGGTAAACTCCTGGGGAAGGACCGCGTCTGCACCAGAAGGGATTCTGGCCCCGGTCATGATGCGAACGGCCTGGCCACCTGTGATGGAAAATTCCTTGTCCTCACCGGCAGCCAGGTTGCCAACGACCTCTAGGGTGACTGGACTCTTCTGACTTGCCCTTGCTATATCGCCGAAACGAAGGGCATAGCCATCTTTGAGGGATGAATCTCTTGGGGGAGAATCCACGTTGGAAAGGACGTCTGCTGCCAGCACCCTTCCCCGGGCCTTTCCTGTTTCTATTTCCTGAATGTGGAGAGGACCAACCCTTTCTACCTCCTCGAGGGCATCCTTGAAGGATATGAGTCTGCGGGCGTCACTCATAGGTCTGCAGACCAAACCGTGCCCTGAGGGGTATCCTGAAGGACTATGCCCTTTTCAGCGAGCATGTTACGTATCTCATCCGCCCTGTTCCAATCCTTCTCCCTTCTGGCCTTGCCACGTTCCTCTATCAGGGACTCAAGTTCGGCAAGGGATAGCCCAGAGGATTCCAGGGCTGCAAGGTTCCGCTTGTGAATGTATTGCCCTGGCTCCTCACCAAGGATTCCAAAGATCTGGCAGACGTCCAGAATCTCCTTGCTGCTCTTATCGAGCACATCCTTATAAAGGGCAGATGGTTTCTTCTTTGCTGCCTCGACTATGCGATTGAGGGCCCTTACACCATCGAAGAAGTGGCCCAGGGCCTTTGCAGTGTTGAAGTCGTCCCGCATGGCAGAAACCACCTGTTCCCTTAGGGCGGCTATGGAATCTGCCGCCTCCCTAGCCTCATCTGGAATTGGCCTCTGCTTCTTGACGGGCACTGAAGCCACCTGCGCCGCCTCGAAAACTGCCTTGTAACACCTGTCCAGGGCCGATGTGGCCTCCTTGAGGCTTTCAGGCGAGTAATCAAGGGGGCTTCTGTAGTGCTTTGACAAAAGAAAGAGCCGCAGAGCCTCTGGATGAAAGTTTGCAAGGATGTCCTTTATGGTGATGAAGTTTCCCAGGGACTTGGACATCTTCTCGCCCTTTATTGTCACGAAGCCGTTGTGGACCCAGTACCTGACAAACTGCTTTCCAGTTGCTGCCTCAGACTGCGCTATCTCGTTCTCATGATGTGGAAAGGCGAGATCCAGCCCCCCACCATGAATGTCAAAGGTCTCGCCCAGATACTTCATGCTCATGGCCGAACACTCGATGTGCCAGCCAGGGCGCCCCTTGCCCCACGGGCTGTCCCAGCTAGGCTCCCCAGGCTTTGCCCCCTTCCAGAGGGCAAAGTCCAGAGGGTCTTCCTTTTTCTCCCCTGGCATTATCCGGGCACCGGCCATGAGCTGTTCCAGATCCCGGCCAGAGAGCTTTCCATAGTCGGGGAATTTACGCACGGAGAAGTAGACATCTCCGCCAGACTCGTAGGCAAAACCCCTGTCAATGAGTCTCTCTATGAGGGAGACGATCTCTGGCATGTGTTCCGTAGCCCTTGGCTCCACATCTGCCCTCAAGACACCCAGGGCATCCATGTCCTCGTAGAAGTGGCCGATTTCCCTCTCTGCCAACTCCTCGGTTGAGATTCCCTCTTCCCTGGCACGATTTATGATTTTGTCATCGATGTCGGTGAAATTCCGGACAAAGGTAACGTCAAAACCTTCGGACCTAAGAAACCTGACAATGACGTCGAACACCACTGCGCTTCGGGCATGGCCAATGTGGCACCTGTCGTAGGCGGTGATTCCGCAAACGTAGATTCCGATGCGCCCCTTCTCAATGGGGACAAAGTCCTGTTTTTTTCTGGTGAGGGTATTGTAAATCCGTAAAGTCATTTCCACTTTTCCTTTTGCTCTCGCATTGTTGTTGGCTTTTTACACAAAATGCCACCATTTAGAAAGTGCTTTCTTGGAATTGGCCTGCCCAGAGTCTTCTTGACATGCCCCAAAAAACACACTATATGTTCTGCAGTTTTTCGTTCAGCTTACAATATATTGTAGAAACCAATATATTGGTAAAAATCGTTGGCGTCGTACATCAAACAATACATGGCAGGAGGAGATTAACAATGGAGCTCGAGCTTCCACGCACATCTTTGCCCCTTTCCAACAATGCGCTCGTTGTCCTTGCCAGGCGTTATCTAAAAAAGGACGAGCTTGGCCAGGTAATCGAAACCCCTGAGGACATGTTTCACAGGGTTGCCAAATGCATTGCCAAACCAGACAAGAAATATGACAAAAATGCAGACCTGAAGGCCATTGAAAAGCGGTTCTACAAACTCATGACGAGTTTCAAGTTCATGCCCAACAGCCCTACCCTCATGAACGCTGGCAGGGTTCTCGGGCAGCTGTCGGCCTGTTTCGTCCTTCCTATCGATGACTCCATCGAGAGCATCTTTGAGGCAGTAAAACACACGGCAATGATACACAAAAGCGGTGGCGGCACCGGATTTTCCTTCTCCCGCATAAGGCCAGAGGGCGACATCGTAAAGACAACCCACGGCGTGGCAAGCGGCCCCATCTCCTTCATGACCATCTTTGATGTTGCAACCGAGACAATCAAGCAGGGGGGTACGAGGCGTGGCGCCAATATGGGAATACTCAGGGTGGATCACCCTGACATCGAAAAGTTCATAAAATGCAAGACCCAGACAGACAGGCTCAACAACTTCAACATCTCTGTTGCCCTTAGCGAACGCTTCATGGCAGCCGTCCGTGACGGTGAAAGCTTTCCCCTCATAAACCCCAGAACCGGCCTCGAGGTGAGGCGGATACCTGCAGACCAGGTGTTTTCCGAGATTGTCCAGGCTGCATGGGAAAGCGGTGAGCCAGGAATAATCTTCATCGACCGCATAAACAAGTCCAACCCCACCCCTCACCTGGGCGAGATCGAAAGCACCAACCCCTGCGGCGAACAGCCCCTCCTTCCCTATGAATCCTGCAATCTGGGGTCGATAAACCTTGGCAAATTCGTAAAGGAAGATGGAAGTCTCGACTTCCAGGACCTCAAGGAGGTCATCTGGGATGCTGTCCACTTCCTGGACAACGTAATCGATGCCAACAAGTTTCCCTTAAAGGAAATTGAGAAGATGACCAAGAAGACCAGAAAGATAGGTCTTGGGGTCATGGGTTTTGCAGACATGCTCATTGCCATGAAGATTCCCTACAATTCCCCAGATGCAGAAGAAGTGGCCAGAAAAGTGATGAAATTCATCGACGAGGAATCCAAGAAGGCATCTGCAGAACTCGGCAAGAAACGGGGAAACTTTCCTGCATACGAAGGAAGCATCTGGGACAGCCCCCAGACCCCATACATGCGAAATGCAACCACCACGACCATTGCCCCAACTGGCACCATCAGCATCATTGCCGGGGCCTCAAGCGGCATAGAGCCACTTTTCGCTATCAGCTACATAAGAAAGGTGTTGGATGGAAGCGAGCTCATCGAGGCGCATCCACAGTTTGTCAAGGAGATGAGGGAAAGGGGTCTCTATTCCCAGAAACTCATGGAAGAGATTGCCTCAACCGGCTCAATACAGGACATAGATGAAATACCAGATGAGATAAAGCGGGTGTATGTCACCTCCATGGACGTAACCCCAGAGGCGCATATTGCCATTCAGGCAGCCTTTCAGGAATATACCGACAACGCCGTTTCAAAGACCATCAACTTCCCTGAGGATGCCACGGTCGAGGATGTAAAGACCGCCTACATGCTCGCTTGGCAAAAGGGCCTCAAGGGGCTGACCATCTATCGCTATGGCAGCAGGCCAGTACAGGTTCTGAATCTCAAATCGAAGAAGAAGGAAGAACAGCCTGCAGCCGAGGTCCAGGAGACCTCCAATGGCAAGATTGCACCACGTCCCAGGCCAAGGCGCACCCACGGCATAACAGAAAGGGTGAGAACCGGGTGTGGAAACCTCTACGTCACCATAAACTGGGACGATGACGACTTCTGCGAGGTCTTTGCCCAGATGGGTAAGGCAGGGGGTTGCGCTGCCTGCCAGATCGAGGCGGAAACGAGACTCATCTCCCTTGCCTTGCGCTCTGGAGTAAGCCCCAAGGCCATAATAAAGCAGCTTTCTGGCATCAGATGCCCATCTCCGAGCTGGGACGAGGGCAAACAGGTGCTCTCCTGCCCCGATGGTGTGGCAAAGGTCTTGGCAGCGGCCGCAGACATAGAAATCGACAAGAAGGAACAAAACATAATGAACTGCCCTGATTGCGGTGCAACCCTAGACTTCGAGGAAGGGTGCGCCCTGTGCAGGTCATGCGGTTTTTCAAAGTGCAGCTAGGGACATGGCATTGTATCATGGGCCCAGTGTAATGTAATGAACGCCTGGGCCCGCCCAAGGTTGAACCTCCTTGGTCCCTAGTTTTGTGTGGCCCATCCTTGATACCAATGTCTAGGCTTACAAAGACCAAAGAAGAAGACTCCGCCCTCGCCCCCTGGCTTGCCAGGAGGGCCAGCGGCGACAGGTGCGCAAGGTGCGGGGCATGCCTCTCCTTTTGCCCGGTCTATCAGGCAGTACCAATTGAGAGATATTCTCCCAGGGGCAAAAATTTTCTTTTAAGGACTGCAGATATAAAAAAGAAGCAGAGGCTCATCAAACAGACAGTCACTGCATGCCTCCAGTGTGGTGCCTGCTCAACCCTTTGCGGCTCCGGAGCAGATGTCGCCGCCCTAATCAGGGAAGAGAGGGCCAAATCAAGCTATTTTCAGTCATTGCCCCATTCACTGTTTTCCCTGTGGGAAAAGCTTGGCCAGGAAAGAAGTGCAAAGGCAGCAACCCTTCTAAAAAAGATTTCACCCATTCTAAAAGACCTCCATGAAACCATAACCCTTTCAGACAGGCCCTTTTTGTCACATCTGGACCATTTCCAAGGGGTAACCTCTGGGCTGACCCCTTTGGTTGAGGCAAAAGAGGAGCTGGATCTGTCCAAGGTCCTTTTTTTCACTGGTTGCGTACAAAATTTCGTTTTGCCTGAAACTGCCGCAAAAGTCGCATCTTTCCTTGGCTGGAAGGCGCACATTCCCAGGGAACAAAGCTGCTGCGGGCTTCCTGCCTACAGCCAGGGGGCCATCAAACAGGCACGCGCCTTTGCCAAAAGAAACATCTTGCTGTTTAGGGACTATGACTTTCACACCCTGGTTACTGGCTGCGCTTCCTGCGCCTACATGATCAGGAAATGGCCCCTGCTCTTTCCCCAGGAAGATAGCCTTTACCCACTGGCCAAGGAGATTTCCCAAAGGGTCATGGAGTTGAGCCAGTTTGTGGTGTCAAACTATTGCGCAAGGCATGACTTTGCAGCAACAAATGGCCATGACACAGGTACTACCATCTGCCAGATTCCATGCCACCAGCTCTATGGCCTTTCATCTGCACACACGCCCAAGGAGGCCGCTGCCATGGCCCTTGGCACGGGCCTTCACCAAGAGAGCCTTGGATGCTGCGGGCTTGGCGGGACCTTTTCCCTGCTAAATCCAGACATATCAAAAGAGATATTTAAAAGGAATATTAGAGGTCAAATTGAGCGGCTTTCTTTAAAAGAGCCAACAAGGATAATAACTACGTGTTCTGGTTGCCTTCTAAGGCTTTCCAAGGGGGTTCAGGGAAGGGAGTCTGGTTCAAGATTAAAGATAAGCCACCTTGTTGAAGTGCTCATGGAAAAGCAGACGCATTAGGGTTACCCTGCCCTCTGACAAGTCCACAAAGGGCGTGCCCTTTTGTTTTTCAGGGAATTTGCTATAAGACAAAAGAATGAAAGAGATAAAGGATCACTATTTTTACAAGGCAAAGAAGGAAGGCTACCCTGCCCGCTCGGTTTACAAGCTCATTGAGGCCCAGAACAAATTCAAGTTCCTGAAACCTGGGCAGCGAATCCTGGATCTAGGGGCAGCGCCTGGGTCATGGACTAAGTATGCCGCAAAGGTCGTGGGGCCAAAGGGGGTCGTTGTGGCAGTGGATCTCCACAGGCTCAAGGTGAACATGCCAAATGTCTTTTTCATCAAGGATGACATTTACGAAGTGCAGACAGACGAGGCCTTCAAGCAATACATACCCTTTGACGTGATCCTTTCGGATATGGCCCCAAAGACAACGGGGCGCAAGGATCTGGACCATTACAGGTCTGTCGATCTGGCCAGAATGGCCCTGGACATCGCCAGTCGTCATCTGACCGAGAATGGTTCGGCATATTTCAAGGTCTTTGACGGAGAGGACTTCCCCCAGTTAAAAAGGGAGGCCCAGGAGCTTTTCAAGAGTGTCAAGATTTTTAAACCAAAAAGCTCCAGGGCAGAAAGTGTGGAGAAGTT
>JAADCZ010000067.1 GCA_013154175.1 Thermodesulfobacteriota bacterium | reverse complement strand
GTCTTGCCAAACTCTATTTCTCCAGGCGAAGGCCCCTGTGCCTTTGGTGAATATACAGACACATTGGGCTTTTCTGCATTGCCGGTTGCAACCTTCTGCCCCATCCAGAAACCAAGGACGAAAGTCCACAGTAACACACATACACAGGATACTATAAGGGCAATGAGACCGGCCCAACCTATCTGGAACTGTATGGCCTTGCCCTTTTTACTCTTTGCCGCCATATCTTAACCTCGCCTGCAAGCTACATCTTCTCGGGTGCATCGACCCCGAGAAGTTCCAGCCCGTTTTTAAGAACCGTCCTGGTGACATCTGCAAGAAACAGTCTTGCCTGGGTCAGCTCAGGGTCATCTCCAATAAATCTGTGTTTAGTATAGTACTTATGCAGCATCCCTGCCAGTTCTGTCAAATAGTAGCTGATTCTGTGGGGTTCCAGATTTTTTGCACTCCCAGAGACTGCGTCCGGGAACCTGGAGAGGAACTTCATGAGCCCTATCTCTTCCTGATCATCAAGCCTTGAAAGGTCCACTTCACTGGCCGGCCGCACCTCAATGCCCCGCTCCTTGGCTGTTGCAAAGACGCTACAAAGCCGTGCATGGGCATACTGAACGTAATAAACCGGGTTCTCCTGACTTTGCTTTCTCGCCACATCCAGGTCAAAATCCAGATGGCTGTCACACTTCCTCGTCAGGAATATGAACCTGGTAGCGTCAACTCCAACATCGTCCAGCACCTGACGCAGTGTCACAAACTCGCCGGCCCTCGTTGACATGGCCTTTAGTTTTCCGCCCTCTATCAGGTTTACCAACTGGACAAGGAGCACATTCAGGTTGTCTGGATTGTAGCCTAGGGCCTTCACTGCCGCCTTGACCCTGGGAACGTAACCGTGGTGGTCTGCCCCCCAGATATTCACGAGAAGATCATAGCCCCGCTGAAATTTCTGCCTGTGATAGGCTATATCCGCTGCAAAATAGGTAAGAACGCCATTTGAGCGTTTTACGACCCTGTCCTTTTCATCGCCAAAGTCGCTCGTCCGGAACCAGAGCGCCCCGTCCTTTTCGTAGATTACGCCCTTGGCCTTCAGCTCCTCGATGGTCTCCTCGACATAGCCAGATTCATGGAGGGTGCGCTCGCTGAACCAATTGTCAAAGTGTACCCTGAAAAGGGACAAATCCTCCTTGATTCCACTGAAAATCCGGGACACAGCCTGCTCTATAAAGAAGTCGAGGCAACTGTCCAGGTCTTCGTCAAGAAACTTGTCCCCATGTTCGTCAATTATCTCCTGGGCAATATCCTTTATGTAATCGCCCTTGTAACACTCGTCTGGGAAGTCTATTTCCCTGCCAAGAAGCTCCTGATAACGCAGATATACAGACCTTCCCAAGGTCTTCATCTGGTTTCCAACATCATTGATATAGTATTCGCTCTCTACATCGTAGCCTGCAGCCCTGAGTATTCGGCAGAGGCTGTCGCCCACTGCCGCCCCTCTGCCATGCCCCACATGCAGGGGGCCTGTGGGGTTTGCGCTCACAAACTCCACCAAGACCTTCTTGCCCTTGCCATCTTCAGTGGAGCCAAACTTGGCCCCCAGGGCTTTTATTTCCCTTAAAGACTTTTGCCAGAAGTTGGTGGAAAAGAAAAAGTTTAAAAAACCAGGCCCTGCAACATCGATTTGCTGAAAATCCTCATTGTCCGCCAAGGCATCCCTAATCTTTTCTGCAACCTGCCTCGGGGGCATTTTCAGGCGTGATGCCATAACAAGGGCAAAGTTGCTTGCATAATCGCCATGTTCTTCCTGTTTGGGCACAGAAATGAGATGGCCCGAACCCACAGGTTCCCCTGGCAACTCCCCCTTTTCCACCAATCTCTTGTATGCATCTTCAACAACTGTCTTTATCATCTTGCGCATGACACTGCTCTACCTTTCGACATCTGATTTTATTTAAAACGCAGATGCTTTTTATTTGGGAAATTAAAAAAGTACAAGATATTCTTGGTTCAGATAAAATAAATGCATTATATTTGCAAGGGTTCCGAATAGAATAACAACATCCCTAAAGAGACCGGGCCCTTGAGCCGGCGAGGTGAGGTTAATTGGCTTCTGAAAAGAGAAAAACACAGCGGTTGAGGCTCAGCATCGAGGCTGTCTGTAAGGCTGGAGACAAATTTTTCAAGGCAGATATCACGGACATAAGCCCAGGAGGGGTGAAACTCGAAACCCCTAGAGAACTCAATACCGGAGAGAAAATCGTCTTCACCATGGAGTGGAAGGGGCCTTTGAAGCTCAAGGGAACTGTGAGATGGTTCCGAAGAGAAGGCCTCCATTACGTCTACGGCATCCAGTTTGATGGTCTAAGCCCAGAACAGGAGGCACGTGTCCGGGAAATAATTCAAGACATTTTTTGGAAAAATTACGGTGGCTAGCGCCCGCCCCCAGTGCCAGCAGGCAAGAAACATGCTTTTGACAAGCTGGGCCTTTGGGCCAATGACAGTAGTTTTTAAAAATTAAATTTTTTTACTCACTTGGCCTTGGCATTAATATTTTATCGACCTACATGCCTAAAAAGACCCAGAAGAAGGCCAAAACAAACGCATCACCTTAGCCTGCGCGCCTTCTTCGAAGGAACATACTTCTTACAAAGGGATATGTTATGGAGAGAGTCACGAGCCCGAATCCGCACATGAGAAAGACCGACCAGTTGAGCCCTGGCTCCAACATGCTGATTTCAGGATTTTGCGGGTTGTAATAGACCTCGACTTTCTTTCCCGCAGGGTATTTCTTCAAAACCTCCTTGATGTAATCTTCAGAGGCGAAACAGCGCCAGCCTGAATTCAGCCTGTGCCCTTCAAGAATCCTGTCTCCCACCATGTAAAGATACTCCAGATGAAGGCACAACCTGGCTACTCTTATGTTTGACTTCGTGCGGAGCTCCTCCACCTTGGACATTATGATTCGCCCCTTGGCCCTTGGCCATTTCTGGGCCTTAATGCCCTCGATGCCCATGGAAATACCCATGGCCAAACACCAAAGACCAAGAAAGGCAAATATGAGTCCGATGAATCTCACTGCTGTTCCCCGCCTTGGCTTTCATCTTCAAAGAGCACCAGGCCCTCTGGCAGATGCTCTCCAAATGCCCTGTTCTGCTCGTCCCTTTCAAGCTCCTGGAACTGCCTGATTGGAGCCACCTGCTCGGGGCGCGCACCAAGAAGCTCAAGCCACACGCAAATATCTTCCCTGGCCTTTTCTGGCAAATCCCTTGCCCTGTCCCCGCAAAGGCGCGCCATAGAGACGACGCACCCAATAAGGGCGGGCAATTCCTTTTTAAACTCGTATTTCTTAAGGCCCTCCAGCCAGCCAACAACCTTGGAGGGGGGCACCACCCGGTTGGCAGGCCCGTAGAGGGGAACCCTGGCCCCTATCCTTCCAAGGGCCCAGAGAAGGTCCTTCTTAAAGCTGCTTTTAGGGTAACTTGCCACTGCCTGATCCCCTAGGGCCACCTTTTGCTCCACTTCGAGCCGTTCAAGGTTTCCGGCAAATAGCCACATCTGGCGGGCCTCTTCTGGAACAGGCTTGAAGAGCTTGGCCTTTTTCTTCCTTCTGCCCTTCTTGGCGGAAGGAACAAGGACCTGACTGATTGATGAATAAAGCTGGTTTTGCTGACCTGTTCCAAGGCCTCCGGCAACCCTTCTCCAGAAGATCCACCACTGAAGCCTTGCCTCGAGTTTTCTCACATTTGCCAGGCCTTCAAAGGAAAGGGGCCACACCTTTTTCATGCGCCAGGGGTCGGCTGGGTCACCAAACCCGGGCCTCATGCAAAAACCCGTAAGGTTAAACCAGCGTGCCTCATGCATGAGACTCTTCTTTCTGCCCTGTTTTACATCGAGAAATATATCCGCAAGCCCCCTGAGTATTGGCATGCTCCAAAGCTCCTTACCCATGCCAAATATTTCAGCAAGCCTTGTGCCCAATTCCTTTGGGTCGACTGATTCAGAACCAGACCCAGAAAAGCAGGACTCTATCACCTTTCTCGCCTCAGCCAGGGCCTCTTGATCCTCTGCCGTAAGGCCCTTGCCATCGGCCTTTGGGGCATCCTTCATGGCAACCCTTACGCCATCTACGTGGTAGGTCTCCTGGGGCTTTGATGTACCCTTTGGCCTTAGCTCAAACTGAAGCCTCCAGCGATGGGGAGATGTAAGTGAGCGGCAATAGAGCTCCAGTGTCCCAACGGTCGTCACCTTTGAGCCAAGTTTTACTGGAATCTTTTTGTCCTGGCTTCTTCGGCCATATTTCAAAACGGTCTGAAGGGGCGGAAGTTTGACAAATTCCTTGTCATTAATCTGGACAATATCCCCGACGTGGTCCTCCTGGCGGATGGTGGAACTCAGAAGTGTGAACTTGACTGGCCTGTTGGTGAGGACCTGAAACTGCCTGTCTATCTCAACCTCTTCACCCTCCTCTGTGCCCCTTTCGATAAGGCACACTGCCTTTTCGCCCTCATCACTCCCCTTTATCTTTGAAAGGGCAATGAAATAGGCCCTGGGAATGCCACCGCCAACCCGAAGGCCAAGGCCCATTCGCACAAGCCCGTAATAGACAGCCCCAACGGAGATGGCTAGATCCAGGGACTCATTCTGAATGTCTGAAACACTATCTCCCTTCCACGCTGAAAGAACAGAGGAAATCCTTTCCCTGATGATTCCAGGCTTTAAGGCCCCTCCATTAAAGAGGATTATGTCTGGCAGGTTTCCCTTTCCCTGCATGGTGAGAAACCTTGCAAGGTGCTTTGTAACAGCAGGGTCAGATTCGTATGGAAGCCCCATTTCCCTAAGGCCAG
>JAADCZ010000040.1 GCA_013154175.1 Thermodesulfobacteriota bacterium | reverse complement strand
TTCACGTAAAGGAGCCTCGAAGGCTGGCAAAGACGTGCCCAAAAGTATGAGTGAAACCAGCGCGGTGAGGTTGCCTCTTCTAGCTGTTTTAAAGAAATGACAGCATATTTGGCAGAAAGCCTCTTTTTGCCAAATTGCACCTCTTTGTAATAGACATTTGGTGGAAGAAGCCAGTTGAAAAAGGCTGGAATGGAGCCTTTGTAATAGGAGCTATAATCCTTTACCACCACGTAAACGTCTGCCACTCCGTCAAATTCATCGCCGGATCTAAGACAGCTTCCATAAAATAGCAAGGCCTCGATGCTCTCCTCGTGGCCCTTCAAGAGGCTTTCTGCCAAGGCCTCAAGGCCAGGGGAAGTTGGCCCAGTGAGCTTGCCCTTTATGATGTCCACAAGGATGCCTGAAGGCCGGCCTATTATCACCATTTCCAGAAGCTAACCTCTCCACCATTTTCTATTATGAAATCCGTGACCACTCCCTCCTGGCCAATAATCTCCCCATCTAGTGCCAGGGCAGAGGTTGTCTGGATATGGGCATGCCAAAACCTGCAAGAAAAATATCCCCTTTCCACGCTCATGAGCCTGTGGCCCTTGCCAGAAAGTATCCAGGGAAGGAGCCAAATTACGCCCTTTGGCCTTGAAAACAAAATTGACATCTGGAGCGGGCCTGCCCCTTTAGCCCAAAAAGGACGGATCTTGCCAAATAGACGCTCAAGGGAAGAAATTAGTATGACACTTGCCTTACCTGAAACTGGCTCGCCGCCATCTACCCTAACCCGTGTATCACTAGCCTCAAACCTGCCTGAAAGGAAATTTTTTAAATATATCAAAATGGTGGCGGCAATTCCTATGGCTCCCTGCCTTTCTTTCTTCCTGAAGCTTTTTTCAAAAAACCTCACCCCCTGGGAAACGAGGCCTCCGCCAATGAACATGCCGTATCTGATGTCTGAAGCCTCTGAGCGCAATCTGATAACGTGGCGTCTCTCAAGAACGACCCTGCCAGACCCTTCCTTGAAATACTCTCTCTTTAGCCTTGAAATTGCCCTTTCCTGCGAGCCCCTTGGCCCAACATCCATTGCAATCAGGTTTGTGGTGCCACCAGGAAGAATCGCAAGCCTGGGCAGATAAAAATAGGGCCTTTTCTGAAAAAGGGCTGTCAAAACCATTTGAACCGTGCCGTCTCCGCCGCTGATTATGAGCCACCCCTTGGAGGAGGCGGAAAAATCACAAAGGGCCTTTAAGATCTCACCAGGAGTAGAGGCCTCGATCACCTCTCCAAGCTCCTCGAGCCCCCGCTTGACAGCACTTGCCTTTGCCCTGTTGCCACCACCCAGGGGGTTAAGGATTATGCCTACATTTTCCCGCCTGGGAATGGGCGAAATCATAAAACTAGGCCCTCTTTACAAACCACCTGTAGAGTAGTCCATCCTTTGGCTGGGCCCTGTCCACTTCATCGAGCCAGGAGGTAAGCCTCTTGCCCCTTGCCCTTTGAAAAAGGGCCATAAGGAGCCTCAGAACCAAAAAGGCAGAGCTCAAGACCGTCCAGACAGCCACACCCAGAAGGCCGTAGTCCGGTCTTCCCACAATATAGGAGATACTTAGGATTATGAGACACGGGTTGCGCCTTGCAGTAACAAGCCTGAAGACAGAATCCACTGGCCGCCAGCAAAAGATGACAAAACCGCCAGAAAGCATCTGAAAGGCCCCTTCGACAAGGCGCCCCACGATGTAGCCAATGAAAATGGCCCAATAGAGGGGCACGCTTGGATAGTCGAGGAGATAGCGGCCTGTATTTTCAACACCCAGCCCCCAGAGCAGATACCAGAAAGGCGGGTGGATTAGGTCTATCAGGTGGTCGAAATAGTGGCCAAACTTGCTCGAGGTGACAGTAACCCTGGCAAGCTTTCCATCGACTGTATCCAGAAATGTCATGAGCCATGCGGCCACAAGCCCAAGGCCCAGATAGCCCTGGTAAAAGAGGTATCCTGCAATGATTACCAGGATAAACCCGAGAAGAGTCACATGATTTGGCTTGATCCCAAGCTTTACACAGGTGCGAACCACCTCCTTGGCAGGCTTTGGCCACCACCACTTTGTAACAAGGTCTGTCACCCCCTTGTAGGACCAGTCAAAGAGCCTGTCCTCGAGCTCCCTTGCCTTTCTCTTTGAAACAGGCAGGACGAAGGGAGTCTCAAACTTCTTAAGATTCGCATCAAAACCCGCAGCTATTGTCTCTGGGCTGTGGACAGAATAACCTTCCAAAAACGCTTCATCGTGCCTTCCTTCAAGAATCTTTACTGCCTCTTTGGCAGCAGCTCCATCCACGTTTGCTGCCACAAAGGTCTTTTTCCCAAGCCTCTTTACATACAAAAAGACGTCCTCTCTCTTGACGAGCTCCTTTAGAAGCCTGTCTTCAAAGAGATAGTCACCCCTAAGTATCAGGACCCTTTGGCCCTTTCCCACCTCAGAAAGGTCATCTATGCACCTTACCGCCCCATCCAGCACCTTTTTGGCCCGCTCACTGGGGGTCAGACCCCATATCCTTACGGGGCTCTTTTTCACGAAATAAAGGCATGTCTCCATTTGAAGGTCTCCAAGTCTGCGCCTTGAACCTAAATACTTGAAATTGAACTGTGGTATTATCCAGGTTTTTTGAATATTATCCAGCCAGATTATAAACAAAATTCGCCCAAGTCCATCAAGGATTTTGCCTTTGAGACTTTTACATCTATCAGATCCCCACTTCTTTTGCCCTGAAGCCCTCTCTGTGAAAAGGTTGCTCAACAAGCGTATTCTGGGCCTTGCCAACTGGCTCCTGAAAAGAGGCCGGCGCACGAGCAATGAACACCTGGAGTTACTGCCCCCGCTCATTTCTGAGCTTGGGCCAAAGGCCCTGTGTATCACAGGAGACCTGGCACACCTCGGCCAGGCTGAGGAGTTTCAAAGGGCGAAAACCTGGCTTGAATGTCTTGAAAAACAGGCTCCTGTAAAGATTGTTCCAGGAAATCATGACATCTACCTCAAAGAGTGCAGAAATGAAATGGTCAAATCCTTTGGAAGGTTCTTTTCCCTGAACCATGATACCCCTGCTTCTAACACCCAGCTCGAGACCATTTTTCCACAGGTGGATATTGTTGACGACATTGCCCTCATAGGCGTTTCAACAGCCTATCCATCTGGTTTCTACAAGGCAACGGGCCGCATTGGCGCCAAGCAACTAGCAAGGCTCGAGGAACTACTTGAGAGCCTTTCAAGAGAGGGGCTTTTCAGGGTGATGCTTCTCCATCACCCACCTGTGCCAGGGGTTGTAAGCAAAAGAAAGGCTTTGGAGGATCATCTGCCCCTTATGAATCTTGTGAGAAAAAAAGGGGTGGAACTCGTGCTCTTCGGGCACAGTCACATACGATTTTTCAAGACTGCGAATAAAGACACAGGCACACCGTTTCTCATAGGCGCACCTTCCATCACATCCATCACCCAGGATGTGCCCAAACGGGCAGGGCTATATTCAGTCGACATAGAAAGAGCAGGGGGAAAATGGCAGGTTAGGCTGAAAGACTATATCCTCTCCCAGGACCGTGCAGCCTTTCAAGCCCGCAGTTGTGATACGTTTTCCTTTGACTAGCCGAGGGTAACTTGCCCTTTTCGTCAAGGGCCACACACCTAAAACCTTCCAGAAAACCCCTACAGTTTTCTTGCCCATCTGCCGAAAAATAGACTATAACTCTGCCTTGTTGGTTGAAATCTTGATTCACTTAGCGGAAAGCGCAAAAAAACCGAAATATTAAGTGAATTATTTTACTAAAAGGAGATTTGACATGCGCGTTATCAGGACTCTATGTCTCGCCTGGTTAATCATCTTTCTCTTGAGCTCTGCATCCTTTGCAGACAGCCAGTATGACGGCTGGTGGTTTGCACCTGAATATTCAGGCTCGGGACTTTCTCTTGCCATAAATGGGGACACTATATTTGCAGCGATTTACACCTACAATCCAGAAGGAAAACCCGTGTGGTTTACCATGTCGGCCCAAAAGGCCCAGGACTCGCCACTAATTTTTTCTGGAGATTTGATTTACTGGCAAAACGGGACCCAGGATTTTATGCCCAATAACCCCCAACCCCACAAGGCAGGCACAATGAGCCTGGAACTCATTACCCCTGACAGTGCACGCCTTACATATCAGATCACCGATTTTGGAACCGACACCATGACCCTTGATGTGGTGAAATTCATGCCAACCATCGCACCCGGAGACCCAGACTTGCGGCTAAAGGGCTGGTGGTATGACCCTAACTCCGAGGGAATGGGCGTCTTTCTCGAGGCCCAGGGCGGCACCCTTTTTGGTGCATGGTATCACTACATGATGGACGAACAATCGAATTACGCAGCACCTTCGTGGACATCTTTTTCCGGGGCCTTTTCAAGTGGCGCCACAACCTTTGTAGGCCCACTTTTTCACTGGGATGGAGGCTCAATACTTGGCATGCAACCCTATGTCGAGCCCAAACCCTTTGATACGGGCTACTCGGTCACCCTGAACATCAATGATGATGGAACCATAGATGCCGGAGTTGGACCCAAGAATGAGGCTCCAATATTCTGGATAAAACTCACTCGTTTTACCTTTTAATTGGAGCCAAAATCTCCTTTATAACAGCAGGGTTGCCTTGCCCACCAGGCAACCTTGCTGGCCCTTAAAAGACCCCTCAAAGCACCTTTCTAACCTGCACAAAGGCCCATGCAGCAGCAACCACAACGGGCAAAAAGGCTATAATCACGGGCTTTATATTCCACAAAAGCCCCAACTGCATGGACATCTGGTCAAAGAAGTAGAATCCCAGGCCAACGAC
>JAADCZ010000021.1 GCA_013154175.1 Thermodesulfobacteriota bacterium | reverse complement strand
TGGTCATGGATGGCTATTCCCTTTCTGAGGCATTTAAAAAGTGCCAATTCTTCGAACCCTTCATCCTGAGGATGATTCGAGTTGGGGAAGGTTCAGGCCATATGCCTGAACAAATGAAGATTTTGGCGAATTTTTATATGGAAAAGGTCAATAGGCTGGTGGAATCCATTGCCAAAACCATGGAACCCATACTCATCGTATTTGCTGGCATAATATTTGTAATAATCGTCATGGGTCTATTGGGACCAATATATGACATGATGGGGAGCCTCAGATAGATGACATGCGAAGTTCCAGATTATCTCGATTGGTTTAATTTTTCAGAACCGCCCTTTCGACTTTTGCCTGACCTAGATTTTTTCTTTCCGTCGAAATCCCACAAACAGGCCCTCGATGTACTCCTTTATGGAATTGTGCGAGGGGAAGGCTTCATGGTTTTGAGCGGACAGGCAGGAAGCGGAAAAACCATGCTCCTGAGGCTGTTGCTCAGACAACTTCCCGAGGATAAGCAGGCTGCATTCATAGTAACCCCGGCAGTGAGTCCCAAAGGACTCATGAGCCTGCTGCTAGAGGAGCTAGAGGTTCCCATCGCAAGGGACAGGTCGGAGCTTGCCCTGATGCTAAAGGATTTTCAGCAGCATGTCTTGTCTTTGGCAGAAAAGAACAAGAGTCTTCTTATCATAGTGGATGAAGCCCAGGATCTCCCCATAGAGACCGTTGAACAACTGCGACTTCTGTCAAATATAGAGACAGGGAAAAAAAAGTTGATCCAGATCCTCCTTGTGGGCCAACCAGAGATAAAAAGGCTGCTGGATGATCCAAGGCTCTGTCAATTAACCCAGAGAATAGTAATCAACGAAACCCTGTTTCCGCTCAACAAAAAGGAGACGGAAGACTACGTCAAGTTCAGACTGTCTAGGGCGGGCAGGCCCGATATGGAACTGCCAGAGGGTTTTATTTCCTTGCTGTACAAAAACTCTGGCGGACTTCCAAGGCTCATTAACAGACTAATGGACAGAACCTTGCTCATGGCGGCTGCAGCTGGTTCGAAGACGTTGTCAGTGGCCTATCTTAATGAGGCATTGTCCACGTTGCCCCAGCCAACCTCACCCTACCAGTCGCCTGTTTTCAATATGGGAATGGGCAATCAGTGGCAGAGATTTTCATGGGCGCTCTTGGGCTCGCTGGCAGGTATTGTGCTCTGTGTTGCGCTCTTTATCCTCAGCGATTTTTCAAAGACTGTAGAAAGTTCGTCTCCGGCCAATAAGGTTCAAAACATTTCGCACCAGAGCGTATCCCAAGCACCAGAGGGGTTTCCCGTGAGGGTTTTTGTCCAGAGTGCCCGTATTCATTCAAAACCTTTTAAAAAATCTCAAATTGTGACGATTGTCAAAGAAGGAACCATCCTAACGGCTTTGGAGGAAAGGGGTAGGTGGTACAAGGTGCAGGCCAAGGGTGAAAAGGATGGAAGAGGCCTGATCGGATGGCTTCTGAAAAAACAGGTGGAGAGAAATTTCAGTGCGTCTAATACCTTTCCAAAAGAAAATATGGGCCATAGAGCCAGACGAACAAGGCCAATATAACTGCCTTCGTCTTAGAAAGGCTGGAAGTCAAGTCGTTATAGAAAAGGAGTTCATTGGCCAAGACTTAGACACGATCAGACCAGGAAGGGCAGAACTGGTTGTCCATTCAGAAAGAACCCTTATAGCCCTCGAGTCTTTCCCAAGGCTCAAAAAGGAAATCCTGAAGCTTCAGGTGGAAGAAAGGATTAGGCCCTTGGGAGCCTGGTCTGAAGATGTTCCCCTATTTCACTGCATCCATTTATTAAAACAGGGGCATTCAAACAATACCTATATCGTAGTTTCGCTTCCAGAACAAGATATCACCAACCAGCTTACCCCTCTCCAGCAGGAGGACATCCGTCTGGACGGTTGCGTCCCCCATGTTGCTTCCATAGCGGCATTTACCGGCCAGCTTACCCAGGAGCCAGTCATGGCCTGCGTGCTTGCCAATGGCTATCTTGAAATCCTGGTTGCAGAAAAGGGGGTGCCATTATATTCCCAGATTTCTCCGCTGGATGATGATGGAGAAGTGGATCTGGTTTTGCTTGAACAGGCGGCATTAAACGTTCGCCAAATTGTTGACGCAAAACACAATAAGATAGTCAAAAAACTCTTATATTTTAATAAAAAAGAAGAGAATTTGCCAGAAAATATAGGAAAAATCAAAATTTGGTATCCAAAACCCAAATTTCTGGCAAATAATGAACAATATAAATTGGCCTGGAAGCATCCTGAACTTGTGGGCACAGTATTTGTCCATAATGACTTCAACTGTATTCCGGACAGATTCAAAAAGTTTTATTTCATTCAAGATGCAAACAGGGTAGCAACCGCATTTTCAATTGCCGGCATCATTTTGCTGGGTTGTTCTGGCATTTTCCTGTCATCTCAATATGACCAGGCACTGGCAAAATATCAAAGACTCAACAACAGCATAAGGACAACTAAAGAACAAATTCTGCGTCAGATGCCAAGTGCCAAGGATATCAAGAATCTTAGGGAAATTGCCTCTGTTTTGGAAGAGCTTTCCAGGGAACCAACCATAGACTCCCTTCTCTATCACATCTCAATAAATGTTCCAGAAGGGGTGATTATCGAGGATCTTAAGGCTGAGAGGTTAGGCGCTGGAAGTGAAAATGGGCAATCCAGTCAATCTACAGGTGTGCCACCGCCTGATGCATTTGTGGCGTCTAGCAATCAAGGTGAAGCTGAATCTGCCCAATTGGATCAGTCCTTTTTCAGGACCCCTTTGGTGGTGCAATTGCGCCTTTTGAGCCAAGGTGACTTTCAGACCGTCAAGGTCAGACTCGAAGAGGCGGCCGACCTCTTGGCAAGGGAGTTCGACCTAAAAAATGTGAAGTTCAGCTACAAAGAGGAGCAGGAGGCAGGTCGTCTCGAGTGTGATTTGCGGCTTTCGGAGAACAGTACATGAATAATTTGCGGATCCATTCCCCAAAATTCAGACGTCTATTCCAAATTGGCGTGGTGGTGGCATTTCTCTTTATGCTTCAGTGGAATCTATCACTTTTTCGCGAAACCACATCTTTATCTAGGGCCAATACATATTTGGAACAGAGCAATTTTCGATTGAGCAATTTGAAAAAAAGAATCGAAAGATTCCACGCCACTAAAGAGCTCTTACTACACTGCAGTAATGACAATTCCGATTACCATTGGCTGGATGTCACCCTTCAGTTTGACCCCATTGAGTTTAGCCAGCTTCTGAACAGACTGTCCCTTCTAAATTTAGAAATCGAAAAGAAATATCACAAACGAGGGCTCTTTGTTCTTACAAAGTTTGAAACCCTAAGAGAATCACAGGAGGATGACTCAACCAAGGGTGCAAATGTTACCATCCCTACAAATATAAGCGAGAGGCCAGCGTATAACATCATTGGGAGGCTATTATGTCTTTGTCAGTAGCGTCCATCAAACAGTTAGCTGTTCTGGGAATTCCTGCCATTTTATTGACCATGGGTTCCCTAATCATTTTGATCATCGGCCTATCATCCCAAGATAGAGAGCCCATTTTGGATCAATTCGACCCTTTGAATATAGAGCTGCCCTATATCGACCCTGATATTACTAAAAAGATAAAAAAACACGACCATCTGTATGCCAAGGCCAGGGACCCTTTTCTGCTGTCAACTAGGCCTGAGGAACCAGTGAAGGATCTTCCTCAGCTCAAGTTAACAATGATTATCGTGAATAACAGGCACAAAATGTGCAAAGTAAACGGCAAATTGTACCGAGAAGGAGAAAAAGGGCCAGATTTTCTAGTGAAATTCATAGGAGAGGAAAAGGTTCTGGTAGAAAGAGAAGGTAAGGGGCAATGGCTTTTTCTGAGTCAAAACATATAGTCAATATGGGTGTATTATTCAGGGCTATCTTCGTAGGGCTCTTGTGTGCGATTCTTTGTAGTTGTGCTACCAGTGGGTTAAAAAAAAGTGAGGCCATAAACGCATCTCAAAAAAGTCTCACAAAAAACGAAAAAACAGTTAAAAAAGGAAGAGTCAGCTGTCCTTTGCCTCGCAACAGGGGTTATTTGGGGCAGCAGGCGCCGGTAAAACCCAAGCCAAAATTCAAGGATCTTTCCCCCCTGGATATTCAGTTAGTGTCCATCTCTTTTGTGCAAGAGGATTACAGGTCCATATTTCAGGCCCTTGCCCATTCAGCAGGTTTCAACCTCATAATTGATGACTCCGCAAATGGTGTCTTGGCAGAGGGTAAGAGGCTGACTGCCGAATTCGTTGAGCAACCTGTAAGAGACGTACTAGATGCAGTCTGCCAGGCTTCAAATCTTGCATGGGAAGAAAAAAACGGCACGGTTTTTATACTTGGCTATGTTGAAAAGATCCTGAATCTCGACTTCATCGCTTCAAGCCACAGGGCAAAGGTTACAGTAGGAGGGGATGTGTTGGGTGGAAATTCAGGTGGTGCTGCCGGGCAGGGAATAACGGCTCAGGGAGAGGGTGAGCTTGCTACTCCATTAACAGGCAGTTTTGAGATTTCTGGAGAAACCTCACCTGAGGCCTTGGACATTTACAAAGAGATAGACGCTGCCGTCAAGGGATACCTTGGAGGCAGTGGCCAATATTTCCTCAATCGGAATACAGGGACCTTGATGGTCCAGGGGCCACCCAAGGCAGTGCACCTTATCGAGGATTACATAACTACCTTAAAGGAAAAATATCAGCGACAGGTCTTGATTGAGGCACGAATCATAGAAGTGGATCTTGATGAAAACTCCGAACTTGGAATCGACTGGCGCAGGCTTAACATCAATGCAA
>JAADCZ010000077.1 GCA_013154175.1 Thermodesulfobacteriota bacterium | reverse complement strand
ACCTCATAACCATCAAAACCCATGATGGTCATGAGAAGGGTTGTCTTACCAGAGCCGTTTCTACCAAAGAGGCAGTGGGTCTCCCCCTTGCCTATATGAAGGTCGATTCCCTTGAGGACTTCCTTGCCGTGGACATCGACCCAGAGATCTTCAATATGAAGCATCTGTTCCTCCTTTAATGTTTGGTCTCGAGGACCCTAGATTATACGCTGCAAGCTCGTTTGGCTCCAGACCTGGAGCCTAATTTCTAAGCTCAGCTGAAACCGGAGGAACCACCGCATCCGCCAGAGCCAAAGGAGCCTGACACTCCACCAAAGGATGGCCCAGAGGAACCAGTGCGACATGCAAAGGTGGAAAACCTCTTGGTTACGTCCTCTGAACCACACGCTGGGCACTTGACATCGGACGAAGCACTTGCAGACAGTACAAAAGTCTCAAAATTTTTGCGGCACTTGTTGCATACAAATTCATATATGGGCATAATCAGTTCACCTCTCTTTCAGTTTTGAAAGGGTTTTTTTACAATTTTTCAGCCGAAAATAAATTATACTAATATGATAAAAACTATCCTTTTAATACTTATCATTCTAATCACAAAACAGTTATAGTCAAGAAATCGTCAGGAGGAAAGTTTGGAAACCATAGATGAACTAAAATTAATCCTATCGGCGGAAAAAATCAAAGAAAGGGTGGCAGAGCTGGGCAAAGAAATTACCAGCCACTATCAGGGAAAGGATCTGGTAGTCGTGGGCATCCTCAAGGGGGCCTTCATTTTTATGGCAGATCTTGTGCGGCACATAGACCTTCCCCTTAAGATGGATTTCGTAAGGCTTCAAAGCTACGGCTCTTCAACGGAGTCCTCTGGCCAGATCTCCATAACAAAGGATGTCGAGCTTTCCCTCAAGGATAAACACGTCCTTGTGGTGGAGGACATCATCGACACCGGATTTACCCTGAAATATCTAAAGGAGATGCTCAAGCTCCATGAAACTGCCTCGGTCAAGCTGTGTTGCCTCATTGACAAAAAGGAACGCAGAAAGGTGGACATCGATGCGGACTACGTAGGCTTTGAAATAGAAAGGGGGTTTCTCGTGGGCTACGGCCTCGACTACGACGAACAGTATCGCCAGCTTCCTGGCATTTACCACCTGAGCCCCCGCTACGAGGCAAAGGGCTTCGTTCCTTCTGACCGCTAGCCTGGAGCCTGGTCAATAATTCCGTTTTCTATAAGGCCCGATGGGTTTATCGGGCCTTTTTTTCATCAAACACATCTTAAACACAACCTAAGCCCCCTTTTCGCTTTATTCTTTCAGTTTTCTCCCCTTTTAATACTTCTGGCTCCTGGAGTCGATAACTAGAGCAAGCCAAAATTTCGCGAATAAAAAAGGAGGAACAATGCGACCACGCTCTAGTATCACAAGCTGGAAGATCTATTTCATCTGCTATTTGACTTTCTCGTTCTCCATACTCTTTTTCCATGCCCCTTTTAAAACCTTCGCCTATGAAATTGGAGGGGGCTCCCTTCTTCTTTGCGCTTCAAACGCACAAAGCGGGCCGGCCCAGTTCCTTGGAAAGGAATACACCAAGGGATTTATGGCCGTCTTTTCGAAAATAAACAAACAGGGCGGCATAGGGGGAAAAACCATCGTCCTCAAGGTAAGGGACGATGGCTATGAGCCAGACAGGGCCATAGAAAATACCATGGCCTTCATTGACCAAGGCTGTTTTCTCCTTACAGGATATGTGGGCACACCCACTTCCAAGGCGGCCGTCCCCCTGGCGGAGAAGGCAAAGATCCCATACTTTTTCCCATTCACCGGGGCAGAGTTTCTGAGAAACCCTGTAAAACCCCTGGTATTCAACCTGAGGGCCTCCTACTACATGGAAACCGAGGAGATGGTTCACTACCTGGCCGACAAGCTGGGGCTCAATCGCATTGCAATCCTGTATCAGGACGACTCCTACGGTAGGGCTGGACTGGCTGGATTCAAAAAGGCCATGGCAAAAAGGGGGCTTGAAATCCTTGGGGAGGCCACCTATCCGCGAAACACCGTAGCTGTTGGAAGGGCCGTTATCACAATGAGAAGGCTCAAGCCCCAAGCAATCGTAATGATAGGCGCCTACAAGCCATGTGCAGCCTTTATAAAAAAGGCCAAGAAATTTGGTCTCGCCGATGCGAAATTTATCAACATCTCCTTTGTGGGCAGCAAGGCCCTTCTAAAGGAGCTTGGCGAAGATGGCGAGGGAGTACTCATCACCCAGGTAGTGCCCTTTCCATGGGATGATTCCATCCCTGGCGTAAAGGAATATCAACAGGACATGAAGGCTGCTTACCCTGATTTCAGGCCAGGTTTTGTGAGCCTCGAGGGGTATCTGGCAGCCAAAACCCTTACCCACATCCTGCAAGAAAGCGGGGCAAATCCCACGAGAAATTCAGTCGTACAAGCGGCCAACCACCTGAAGGACTTCGATCTTGGCATAGGGGAGAAAATCTCCTTTTCCCCTTCGGATCACCAGGGCTTCCAAAGGGTTTATCTGACTGTAATCAAAGACGGAAAATTTCAGCCTGTAGAGGACTAACGGAGGAGTCAACCATGGATTACCTGTTCAGTCGATTCAAAATCTCTAGTCTTATAGCTTCCACCTTTGTATGGGGCATAGCATGCCTTACTATCATTTGTTTTCTTTCTTATGCAAACATGAAGGACAGCCTCCAGGGCTTTGAGAAGGTGTCGCAAATGCTTGTGTCAAACAGCGACTCAGGCAAGGACACATCATCCATCCTGGCCCTTGAAAGGATAAAGGCAGATCTCTTCTCTCTCTACGGGGCAAACAATGAAAAACTCGTGGCCAAATACCTCAGTTCTGCCAAAGAGGACATAAAAAGCGTGGATGCCCTGGTGTCTGCCTCGAACTTGAAGGGGCAACTCCATGCCTTCGTTGAGGAAAGTGCCAGGACCAACCGACGCATTTTCAATCTAAAATCCAAGTGGAAAGGGGAAACCAAGACCCTTTTAAACCAATACGCAAGTCTTCGCAAAAAAATACTGGAAGCCGTCGACGAGGCAGAGTTCAAACTTGTCATGGACGCAGAGACCATTTCCTCACGGCCTCAAAATGAGATCAAGACTGGCATCGAGAAACTGCTAAATCGCGACTACCCAATCGTTTCTACCCTCAAGGACCTCTTTGGACAGTTTCAGGAATACCTGCTGATCAGGGCTGAACTTGGCTCTTTGGAAGCACCGGAATACATGGTTCCCCTAAAGGGAAAGTTCAAGGCAGCTTCGGCCAGGATCGAAAGTCTGATAAATGCCCTAGAAAAACTTCCTGTTGATAAAAAAATAATCTCTGTCTTTAAAAACGCTCATAGCTCTTTGGCATCAAAACTCGAAGGGCTTTTTGACATTCGACTTGCCATCTTGGAGGCGAAGAAGAAAAAGGCCCAGCTGGTTCAGGAGCTTGCCTCGATTACTAAAGCCCTGGACAACCTTTCAAGGAATCTCACATCGACCATTACCTCAGCGGTTTCAAACCTTGCTGCCAAACAGCAGGAACAGCTGGATCTTCGCCTGAAGATTATGGCATCCATTCTTGGCGTGTGCATACTTTTCGCCATTACACTTGGCTTTTCAATCACAAGATTCCTCAAGCAGCGCTTTGAATCCATCACTGCCATCCTGCACACCATGTTCTCGAGGATATCCACGGGGAACTTTGTCTTTGACGATCTCAAGAAGGTTAAAGGCAAGGATGAAATAGCCTCTATCCAGAACATGATTTTCGATACGGTTGTACGAATAGGACAGATACTCAAGGAGGTATCCTCCGGGTCCCATCAGGTGCTCGAGACAACGAGTCACCTCGACGTTACTGCCAACAATATGGCAAATGCAGCAGGCCAGACAGAAGAGGTGGCCAATGACATCAAGGAGCTTGTGGATGTGGCAAATGAATATGTCTCAAGGGTCACATCCTCCATTGAAGAGGTGAATAGCGCCATAGATGAGGTGATTGAACATGTCAGAAACTCAAGCGCAGATGCAGTCAATGCAGAACAGCGCCTCACCGATGTAAAAGAGGCTGCCAATGAGCTCGTCTCATCTTCTGAGCAGATTGGGGAAATAACAAAACTCATTGGCTCCATTGCAGAGCAGACGAACCTTCTTGCCCTCAACGCCACCATAGAGGCCGCAAGGGCCGGTGAGGCAGGCAAGGGCTTCGCTGTCGTGGCCAATGAGGTGAAGGAGCTCGCCAAGGAGACTGGAGGCTCTGTCGAGGAAATTGGAAAGATCGTAAGCGACATACAAAACGGGGTCAAAAAGGTGAGCGAAACAATCGATCATGCTTCCTCGACCATTGCCAAGATTGCAGAGGAATCTGGACATGTGGAGCAGAGCATAGAGTCTGAGAAGGCTGCCATTGACGAAATAAGGCACCAGGCCGAAGAGACCGTGGGCAAGACATCCCTCATTGTGGAAAAGGTGAAACAGATCGTGGGTGCATCCCGCAACACAACCGAACTTGCCCATGAGGTAAAGGATATCTCCAAGGTGCTAAAGGGCGTGGGAGACAGGCTCCACAAGGCCCTTAGCCAGTTTAACCTCAAGGGGCGAAAGGCTGCATAGAACTTGCGCAGCCATAGAACTAATGCAGCAAGGCCGGAAGAAAGGTTGCCAGTTTGGGAAAAAGGAGCATCAACAAGATGCATACCACAAAGGCAGGAATGAAGTAGCCAACACCCTTGAACACCGTCTCCAGGGGCATGTCCTTGGCGGTTCCGGCAACCACAAAGGTGTTTATTCCTACAGGCGGCGTTATGGCCCCCAGGGTGGTTATGACAGTTATTATCACTGAAAACCACAGGG
>JAADCZ010000010.1 GCA_013154175.1 Thermodesulfobacteriota bacterium | reverse complement strand
TGTTATTTCTTTCGCACTTTCATGGAGTTGCTGATGTTCCTGCTTAAAACGCTCAATGAGCGCTTTGCTTTCTGGAATAATGTCAAAGAGTTGCTTCTGCTGTTGTTCATCGTACAGCCAACGTCCCAGTTTACATTGATGCGCATCGGTTTCCACGGTAAGGCGCTGTTGACGTGAATCCAACAAAAAATTACTCACAGCCTGTATCCAGGAAAGATGATCCACCTCCTTGTTCACAAGTAACAGTTCGACTCGACTCAGGTAATTGGAAACCTTGGCCTCATTTTCCGACCTGACAAGGCGATTGATGGCAAGAGAGCTGATAAAAAGAAGTAAAAGCAAAAGACAGCCAAAACTGAGGCCTAATTGCTTTTTCAAAGAAAAATTTCGTAAATTCATTCTGTTACCTACTAAAAACTTGAAAAACAAAACTGATTATTGAATAAGAATGCTTAAAATATTATCGGTGTTACGCCAGCATCTGTCAAATTTTTCCTGAATTTCTTCCAATCTCCACTCTTGTCTCACATTATGCATCCTTCCGATGCCTTGACCTGGCTGTAAATACATTGCCATTACGTCAAAAATGCTTAAACCGTTAAGAGGAAATGCACACACTGGCCCAATCCAACGGCAAAAACCGTCGTACGTGGCATTGAAGCATGATCAATGGAACAATGATGCGGAATGCATCAGATATGCCGGCCAGGTTCCCGGATTCCTATGCCGTGAATGTTCAGTCAGAAGGTTGTCAGGAGAGGCTTGCCAGTGCCTGGGCTGTCAGGGGAATTTTGGCAAAAAACTCATATTGTTCCACAAGGACCGGATCAAGGTACTCAACCCCCAGACGGTTCTTGCTTATCCAGCGCACCACTGCAAGTATCGAAAAAATCTCGCCGTCGATTTCTGTTTCAATCCTGACCTGCTCATTTTTTTTCAAATTATTTTCGCTAAGCCGGATTCCCATACCCAACTTGTTGATATCGAGCAATTGCCCCGTACCGACAACATCCCTTTTTTCTGAGATAATTTTGACCTGGATCAACTCCTCACCCAGATTAAAGAGGGCCGCCAGATGGCGGGATGAGATCCTGATAATTGCCCGTTGATCAGCCTTATCTTGTTCTCCACTACTGAGAAATCCCCATGAGTAAAGGCGCCTCCGGCTGTGCTTCAATTGTTCCCTTACCTCTTGTTTCATCAAAGGGACAAAGGTGACAACCGCGAACAGAACAAGGATATAACTCAGAGATGAGTCATAGACTTGATGCATATGATGGATATTGCCAAGCTGTTTTCCTATCATGGCATAGACAAAAAGCAGAGGTATAGAGCCCAGGAAGGTTGCGGCAAGAAAGAGACTGTCTTTCATACGGACCACGGCAGATCCAATGGTGACAAGCGAGCCAGGCACAAAAGGAGAGAGGCGCATAAAAAACAGGATAAAAAAATCATTTAATGAATTTACGGAGATATCTCGACGATGCTTGAGATGAGTTGAAAGTTCACTGACAGTGGAACGTGTGAACAAAAAAAGCATATAAGAACCAGAAACCACACCAAGGCTTGCCAGGAGGGCACCAGCTACAGGCCCGAAAAGATAGCCAGCCACCACATTGAGCACTGCGGTGATGGAAATGGAGAAAGCGACCAGAACACTGTAACAGCAGATAAACAAAACCGGCAGGAGCACCGGATGATTGCTTTTCATCTGTAACAGCCAGTTCTCATACCCGAGCAAAACATCGCTGGAAAAATTATTGATCAAGCATTGATACAAAAATATGGCAAGAGGGAGCCCATAAAGCATCAGGGAAAGAAATATTTTGAATTTGGAATAACGTGCCATGAGACGGGATCACATGCGAGACATTCAATCAATCCAGTCAGGCACAATGCGCTATATAATCGCGGAGATCAACAGGCAAAAGGTTAAGACTGATATCCTTTATTTTAGGATAAGACATAAAGTCAAACCGCTGATGCGTGTTCCAGAAAAGAACTTTTTTTCCGGTAAGTTTGCCTGCCTGGACATGGTTCATCAACGTGGTAAATGATTTACCCGAAAAGGTTTGATCAAGCGTCAGGGTTCTTCCATCTGAAAAGCGTTGCATGAGCGCTTTGGTTCTCTCAGATGCAATACCGTAAGCCGGCTTCCAGATGGTGTTATCAAAGGTAAAATGTCTCTCCAGAATGGTTCCCGCATCGAGGATGGGTGACGCCTGGTGTTTGAGATCAAAAGCAGCAAGCAGCTCCAGGGTATGTTCAAGCAACCTGATCCCATTCTGAACAAGAAAGGGCCGGGTCGGATCGCCAAAGATCAAGGCCCGTTTCCAGGCTGATTTATCCTGTGATGTTGTTCCCACCACCTTTGTTTTCCAGCCCAGGAGGTAACAGCCAAGCACCAGCCCCATACAGGTTCCTCCGGATCCGAGAGGGACATAAATATAATCAGGAGGTTCTTGTAATGGTGCACGTCCATCAACTATCTGTTCCTGCAGCTCAAAAACAGCATTGACATGGGCCAGGGTCGTCAATGGATTGGAGCCGCCCGGTTCACAATAGGCAAATGCATCATCAGGAGAGAAATGTTCTCTTGCCTGGTTGGCCAGGATTGAATATGCGACCTCCAGATCGTTATGCAGGAAACGAATACCAGCCCCCAGTGCCAGTAAACATTTCAATTTTGCCGTAATATGTGGATAAAAAACCTGCGGATAGAGATTCAGCAGCACCTTTGGTTCTGCAGTGCCGAAACATGCTCCCACCTTGGAACAGGCTGCGGTCAACGCTGTGAAAAGACAATGATTACTTGAAAGACTGCCAAAGGTAACAAGATTCTGTGCTCCGGTTTGCAGGCAGAACGGGAAGGAAAATTCATATTTTCTGGCCTTATTGCCATACAGGGCAACGGAGTCGCTGCCCTCATCCTTGACATAGAGCACCTGTCGATGCAATGTGTGAAACGCCGGATGGTTGATCTTTCGTACCGGGGTCCATTTGGCAAACAACGGCGCCCAGGGAACAATAAATCGATCCTGAATATCTCTGTAAGGGAAAAGGCTATTCTGAATCCTGGCACATCGACTGATGCGCCTGGAAACCTGTTGAAAATCCTGATGATGAATATTGATTATCTGAACCTTTGCCGTATTTGTTCTGGAGTAGGCCAGTTGTGGATAGTAACGAAACAGAGCAAGGGAATCTGCGGCAGATCCTGCATACACCGGAAGATCCCCGGGGTGGATTCGATCTTTCTCGTCAAGGGCAATGGGATATGGATCGTAATGCTTCCGGAAATCAACAGTATCTTGCAGAGCCCTGCGTAAATACTGGTCAATCTGATCCCTTGATGCATACATCCACCCACCGGCAGCCATCGTCGTGCCGGCAAAGATCCCTAAAAATTGTCTTCTGGTCAGACGATTGTGACGCATCTTTCTCTCTTATCACCTCTGAAAAAAATCAAAATTCGAGCAACTCATTATTGACTTTACATATGATGATCATTGCCTGTGGCGGAATCTGAAAAAAAAACGCAGGCCTGAAATGTTCAGGCCTGCGTTCGGGTCAATAGAGGATACGTTTTGATCTCAGCCCTGATGGCAGAGATTACTTTTTGGCGTTCAGACGCATCTGTTTTGCCATCTCCTTCATCTCAACAATCGACTCCTTCATCTTGGCCAGGCCATACCAGGTGGTATAGTCAGGCATGATGTGGAAGGCGGCCTGATAGGTCTTCATCCGGTAATCCATGAACATCTCATACAGGACTTCCTCGATCGGGGTGTTGACCTCGTAGAAGGTGAGCAGATCAGGATAGGGAAAGGTAAAGGCATTGGTATCCTTTTTGATGGTACCATCCTCATACAGGCCTTTGACGATATTGATGCCCTCGGCAAGGAGCTTGTCCGAAGCCTTGATCATCTGATCAGCATTTTTCAGGTTTTCCTTGGCAAAGTTGGCAGAATGGCACTTCTCGCAGATGGCCTGCATGCGCGCACGTTCATCATCCCAGCTTTTCTTGTCCAGACGGGCCAGGTTGGCAGCCTTGACCACCTCAAGCCGGGCAGTGGGCTTACCATCCTTATCCAGCACGCCAAGTCCCTGCAGAATGGTGGCGCGATAGCCCATCCACTCTTTATCCGACTCGGGCAGACGCAGGGCCAGGAATCCCCAGGCAGTCATGACACGATGGTTGCCATTTTCCATATGGCAGTCCTGACAGGTCGGTCCACGGTGGGCCTTGGGGTCTGTCTGGTATGCAGCACCATGCTTGGAATGCTGCCACATCTCCCACTGGGCATGATCAAAACCGGTATGACAGGAATTACAGGCCTCTGGGCGCTGGGCCTCGGCCTTGGAAAAGGCATGCCGGGTATGGCAGTTCTGGCAGTCCATGCCATATTTATAGTATTTCCTGAACTCGTTGTTCCGGGCGCCCTCATCGGTGATACCCAGATTATGACAGCCATTACATCCCTTCTGGCCAGCGATAAATGCGGTGGGCTGCTTGTGAGCAAAACCAGGGAAGGCGGAAACAGGGAGCAGACCCAGAGCGTGTTTACCGCTCATATACTGCTCTGTCTGTTCTTTATGACATTTTTTACAGGTGGAAATGGTGGGCAACTGCACCTTATCCACATCATCGGCGCTCATGTGGCCTTCGCCATGACAGGTTTTACAGGTCAATGTCTCTGCCATCTTGCCCCGGTTGAAGTCTTTGACCAGACCGGGATTGAGCTTGACATGACACTCTTCACACTTGGACGGTTTACTCCATGCCGATGGCAGGGACAACCCCAGTAACAGAATCGGCACAGCCGCTGTTACAATAAACAACCTCTTTGATACCATACGATTTTCCTCCCTTTACACTTGGATCGCTGTTC
>JAADCZ010000124.1 GCA_013154175.1 Thermodesulfobacteriota bacterium | reverse complement strand
CGCCAAGGTCCTTTTCCTTCTCAACAAGAACGACCTTGTACCCCTGGTCTGCAATGGAAAGTGCCGCAGACATGCCTGCTGCTCCACCGCCAATGACCAGGGCCGTTGGAGTTACATCAACAGTTGGCTGCTCAAGGGGTGTAAGGAGCCTTGCCTTTGCAACAGCCATCCTCACAAGGTCTTTTGCCTTTTCAGTTGCCTTTTCAGGCTCCTGGGCATGAACCCACGCACACTGATCCCTGATGTTGGCCATCTCTACCAGGGCCGGATTAAGCCCGATTGACTTCAGGGTTTCCTGGAAGAGTGGCTCATGGGTTCTTGGAGAACAGGCGGAGATGACAACCCTGTTGAGCCTGTTTTCCTTGATCTTTTCAGCTATGGATTTGAGTGCATCCTGGGAGCATGAATAGAGTGTGTCTTCATATAGTACGACCCCTGGAAGGGTGCCGGCATAGTCACGGACGGCTTTCACGTCCACAACCCCAGCAATGTTCACTCCACAGTGGCATACGAAGACGCCGATACGGGGTTCTTCCTCCTCCAGGGCCTTATCTTCATCTGGATAGGTTACAGTAACTGTCTGGGTGTTTCTGGCATCAGCCAAAAGCTCGGATGCAATGGCTGCCGCTCCAGAGGCCTGGGTGACGGACTCAGGAATGTCCTTCGGCCCTTGAAATGCACCTGCAACGAGCACGCCGTTCCTTGTGGTGGCCAGGGGTGCATCAACGGAGGTGCGGCAGAAATTGTAGTGGTTGAGCTCTATGTCTGCCACCTTTGCCAGAACATCTGCATCCTCTGGGGACTCAAGCCCGACTGACAGCACCACCATGTCGAAAAGGTCGGAATGGTGCTCACCGTCGGCTGTGGTCCAGGTAAGGGCGAGCTTTCCGTCAACCTGATCCACCCTGGGGACCCTGGCCCTGACGACGTTAATTCCATACTTTTCCTGGGCACGCTTTCGGGCATCATCAAAGCCCTTGCCCATGGTACGAACGTCCATGAAAAAGATGGAAATATCCAGATCGGGCTCGTGCTCCTTGGCAACAGAGGCCTCCTTCACTGCATACATACAGCAGACAGAGGAGCAGTAACCGTTGCCACAGGTTTCGTCCCTCGAACCAATACACTGCAGGAACGCAATCTTTTTCGGGGTCTTGTGGTCAGAGGGCCTGACTATGTGCCCTTCAGTTGGCCCGGAAGCACATGTGAGCCTCTCGAACTCAAAGGAGGTGAGCACATCTGGGTACTTGCCGTAGCCAAACTTTTCAAGCACCTCGTCATCAACACGCCCAAAACCAGGAGCCATTACAACTGCCCCCACCTTAAGCTCAAGCTCCTTGGGCTTTTGGGTGAAGTCAATGGCCCCTGCAGTACAGGTCTGGGCGCACAGGTTACACGTCTCGTAGTTGACCCTCAGACATGCCTTGGCATCAATGTAGTAGCTGGATGGAATCGCCTGGGCATAGTCGATGTGTGGTGCCCTGGTGATGTCAAGACGTTCGTTATAGGTATCCACAACGGGCCTTGGGCAGTACATGGTGCACATACCGCAGGCCGTGCAGAGATCTTCATTGATAAATCTGGGCTCCTGATAAACCTTAGCAGTAAACTGCCCTGGCTTTCCCTCAAGGGCCTCAAGCTTTGCGTTCGTCAGAATTTCTATGTTTGGAGACCGACCGGCCTCAACAAGCTTGGGAGCAAGAATTCACAACGAACAGTCGTTGGTAGGAAAGGTCTTGTCCAACTGGGCCATCACACCCCCGATGGACGCCTTTTTCTCTACCAAATATACGTAGTAGCCAAGCTCGGAAAGGTCCAGCGCAGTCTGAACGCCAGCTACGCCTCCTCCAAGGACCAATATTGCACCGCTTTTTGCCATTATCTCAACTCCAAGTCCTTAAAAGTTTAAATTTTTACTGACTGGCAGGCACCTTGGAGATACCTGCCAATTCCTTTTCACCAATTAGCTGTTTCCGCCAGGTGAACATCCCATACCTGGGATACCTGAGTCGAGCTCGCGCCTCATTGCCATATCGAAGAGTACGCGCTCTTTCTTCTTATCAAGACCAAGTGCCTTGCGCCTCTCATCAATCTTGTCAATCATCTTGTTGGCGAACTCGTTGGCACTCTGGGCCATATCCCAACAGCCTCCGTATATGTCGTTCATCTTGTTGAAGCAGAAGTCAGTTACTACCTGGGAACCAGTGGTGGGGAAGCTAGGTCCGAAGACCACGTATGCCCCACTGGAAACAAAGTACTGGCCAATGGAAACGGCCTTTTCACTCATCCACTGAGGTGCACAGCCAACAACAGGCAGGTCACTAATGTCATTACCAAGGCCGCCTGTATGGACCATCTCTGTACATGCAACAAGAAGCCTGCTGTTATCAACGCAGGAACCCATATGAAGAACAGGTGGGCAACCAACTGCCTCAAGGACCTCCTTGAGACCGTCTCCTGCCATTTCCATTGCCTCAGGAGAAAGGAGACCGTGGCGGCCCATACCAGTTGCGGCACAACCTGTAACCAGGACGAGCACGTTGTTTGCAATCAGTTCCTTGGCAAGCTCAACGTGGATTTCATCCATTACACGGTAGTTGTCACAGCCAACTATTGCTGCAACACCCCTGATGCGACCATTAATAATGTTGTCGTTAAGGGGTTTGTAAGAGGCGCGGAACCTACCGCCAAGTATGTAGTTGATGGTCTCGTGGCTGAAGCCTGCCACAACGTCCATCTCGTGCTGGGGTATGCAGTACTTGCCCCTTTCTGGGTACTTGGCAATGGCCATCTTGATGATTTCCTTGGCCACATCGAGCGCCTTGTCTTCATGGAACTGAACGTGTTTGGCACCTGTAATCTTTGCCTTGTCAGAGGTGGTGATTAGCTGGGTGTGATACTTGCTAGCAACTGGGGACACACCCTGCATGATGCACTGAACGTCAACTACCATGGCCTCAACAGCGCCTGTGGCAAGAACCACCTCCTGCTGTACAAAGCTACCTGCAATGGGCAGGCCCCTTCTCATGAGAATCTCATTACCAGTACAGCAGACGCCTGCCAGGTTCACGCCCTTGGCGCCAACCTTCTTGCACTCGGCCACGATTTCAGGGTCGTTGGCAACCATGGCAAGGGCCTCGGCAAGTACTGGCTCATGGCCATGAACCGTGACGTTGACTTCGTCCTTTTTGAGAACGCCGATATTTACCTTGGTGCGCAGGGGCACAGGGGTTCCAAACATTATGTCTGACAGCTCGGTGGCTATCATGGATGCACCCCAACCGTCAGCAAGTGCGCACCTTGCTGCCTGAAGGAGTATGCTTTCGTAGTTCTGATCCACACCCATATGGGTACGGTGCATCATCTCGACCACTTCCCTGTCAACACCACGGGGGCTGACTCCAAGGTTGGCCCACAGTTCCTGCCTTGGCTGGGGAGCCCTCTTGATAAAGGAAAGGACGCCTTCCTGCTGGCCAAACTCGCTAACAAGTTTTTCTCCAACCTCGATGGCAAGATCGGTGGTGGACTTCTCACCTGGGTCTATACCTATCCTTTGGGCAGTGGCCCGCAGCTTGACATCGTCCTTTATCTCGTATGGGGTCTCTCCCTTGGCAGTGGCCAAAAAGGCAAGGGCTACGCCGCGGCCATGATCCATGTGGGCTGCCGCACCGCCTGAGATTATTCTGGCGAAATTCCTGGCGACTACTGTAGGAGCGTCGGCACCGCATATACCAACCATGGAATCCACGCCTTCAATTATCTGGCAAGGTCCCATGTTACAGTTCCGGCAACATGTACCGCCCTTTCCAAAGAGGCAGGGCTCAACACTCCTGTTCTCCACCCTGTGGGCTGCAGTAATCACTCCAGATGCGCATTCATTGCAAAGAACCTCGCGGTTCGCCTCGCACTGAATACTGGGGCATCCGCCGTTCCCCTTTTTGAATCTCTTGCTGGTGTCCATAAAAAATTCTCCTTAGTTGTTTAAACCTGCGAATATCAAGCCAATCCAGCAAACTGCTTGGCTGCCTGGACGGTGTTCTTCATAAGCATCGTAATGGTCATGGGCCCAACTCCACCAGGCACTGGAGTAATTGCAGAGGCCTTTTCCTTAATGGCATCGAAATCAACGTCTCCGCAGAGAATAGCCTTTCCCTCTGGGGTCTTTCCTATCCTGTTTACTCCAACATCTATGACAACCACACCTTCCTTTACCATGTCTGCAGTAATGACCTTTGGCCTTCCTGCTGCCACGATGAGTATGTCTGCCCTCTTGGTATGAAAGGCCATATCTTTGGTCCTGGTGTGGCATATTGTTACAGTTGCATTTCCACCAGGACGCTTCTGAAGCATAAGGTTGGCAATGGGCTTTCCAACGATGTTGCTCCTTCCAACCACAACCACCTCTGCACCGCTCGTCTCAACATCTGTGCGAATGAGCATCTCAAGAATTCCGTGTGGAGTACAAGGAAGGAAGCATGGCTCACCAATAACCATCTTACCCACATTGACAGGATGAAAACCATCCACATCCTTGTCTGGTGATATTGCATACAGAACCTTGCTCTCGTCTATGTGCTTTGGAAGGGGAAGCTGGACCAAGATTCCGTGAATGCTGTCGTCGTTGTTGTATTTGTCAATAAGCTTAAGCAGGTCTTCTTCTGAAATGTCTTCAGGCTGATTGTCCTGAATGGAATGAAAACCAAGGTCATGGGCAGTCCGCTGCTTTGCCGTAACGTAGGAGACGGATGCCGGATTTTCACCAACCAGTATGGTCACAAGACCAGGAGTTACACCATGATTTGCCTTTAGCTCCTGGACTTCCTTCTTGAGCTCTTCCCTGATCTGCTTTGCTATTTCAACGCCGCTAATGATTTTTGCTGACATGACTCCTCCCTGTTCATTAAATGAATCCGAATTCATTCAATCGGACTCCAGTTAATTAGCAAACTTTAGACCACATGACAAATTTTGTCCAACCAGCAGCTAATTTTTCATAACTGTTTGTTATTAAAGCAACAATC
>JAADCZ010000022.1 GCA_013154175.1 Thermodesulfobacteriota bacterium | reverse complement strand
GAAAGATCGAGAAAGTCAGTAAGCTCCCTTCCATAACCACAAGTTCCCGATGCCAAAAGAACAGGGTTTTTGAGCCTCAGTCTTCCAATGCTGACTCCAAGATCTGGCGTGTGATGGTTTTGGCCAACTTCTTTTTCCATAACTAATCCCAGATTAACTCCTCAGCCCTGAAACATGGACCATCCTTACACACATGAAGATAGCCCCCCTTTGCCTCTATGGCGCATCCAAGGCAGAGGCCACTGCCGCAGGCCATGTGGGTTTCCATGGAAACCTGGCATCCAACGTCATATTCCTGGCAAAGATGATACACCGCCCGCAACATTGGATATGGGCCGCAGGAGAAGACCTCTATGTCCCTCTTTGCATCATCATCGAGCCTCGAAAGGAGCCTGTCCAGGACCTCGGTCACAAGGCCCTTGTTACCAAAGCTTCCATCCTCTGTGGCTACGAGTATCTCAAGGCCTGTCTCCCTAAAGGGTTCAAGGCGCAGGAGCTGGCTCTTTGTGATTGCCCCAATGATTACCACTCCCCTTTGCCCCTTAAGGCCCTGGGCAAGAAAAAGAAGGGGAGCAACCCCCAGACCGCCTCCAACAAGGATTGGAATCACCCCTGGTTTTAGATGAAATCCTGTTCCAAGGGGCCCCAAAATGGTAATCTCCTCTCCTGGTACCTGGCGAGAAAGGGCCCTTGTTCCCTTACCAACCACCCTGTAGAGAAATTCGAGCTCTCCTGTATCAACATCCACCCTGTGAATGGAAAGGGGCCTTGCAAGAAGGGGGTCATAGGTATCCACGAGGCTCGAGCGCACCATACAGAACTGGCCAGGCACAGAGGCAGAAGCAACTTCAGGGGCTACAACCTTCATCAAGAAGATATCTGGCCTAAGTTCCGTGTTGCTGCTTATCCTTGCCCTTATGTGAAAACGCTTTTCCTTCATTTTATTTAGCTGCCAATGAGTATGGATACTGTTACAGAGGAAAAAAGTATGATTGATATGGCTGCATTCAACCTGAAAAAGGCAAGGTTCATTCGGCTAAGGTCCGAAGGGGTAATGACTCTTCTTTGAAGGATAAGGAGTACAAAAACCACAACCATTCCCAGGTAGTAGACCCAGTTGAGCCCGGCTGCATAACCTGCTGCCATAAAGGCTGCAAATGCCACCATGTGTAGAATGGTTGAAATCCTAAATGCCTTTTCAACCCCAAGCCATGCGGGTATGGAATGAAGCCCTTCCTTTCTGTCAAACTCCACATCCTGGCACGCATAAAGTATGTCGAAGCCGGCAATCCAGAACATGACCCCTAGGCTCAAGAGTATTGGGACAGGGCCAATTGAATTCTTGACTGCTATCCAGCCAGCAGTGGGGGTTATGCCAATGGCAAAGCCGAGAAAGAGGTGGCAAAAGGGTGTAAAGCGCTTTGTGTATGAGTAAAAGACCAGTATGGCAAGGATGAAGGGTGAGAGTTTGAAGGCAAGGGGAGTAAGATTCCAGCTGGCCACAAAATAGACAGTTGCAGCAATGGCAACCATTATCCATGCCTCTGTCCGTTTTACCAGCCCGCTTACAAGGGGGCGCGTGCTTGTCCGGGGATTTTTGGCATCAAAGTGGTAGTCAACTATTCGGTTGACTCCCATTGCAACAGTCCTTGCCCCAGCCATTGCCGCAAGAATCCACAGGTTTGTCTTCCAGTCGGGGATGCCTCGCGCAGCCAAAAATGCCCCAACATAGGCAAAGGGCAGGGCAAAGATGGTGTGCTCAAACTTTATCATGTCCAGGAGGACCTTGGTCTTTTGTATCACCCCCCTGGGTGCCTCTTTGTTAGCCATTTTTTGAAGTTTTCCTGCTTCTCTGTGCGCTTTTTTGTTTGGCCAGGTAAAAGGGTGCGGCGAAGACCTTTTTAAACCTTTTTGGTGCCAAAGGCCTGCTAAGGATTTTAAAAGGCTCGTCTTCCTAGCCCCTGGCCATTTATCTTTTTAGTTGCGGCATGTTACCATAACCGCATCCCCCTTTTCCAGCCCAAGTTTTTCCCGGGCATTTCCACCATTTACTGCAACTTCCAGATATCCAAAGCTGTTCACATAGGCAACAGGTGATCCTTGCTCGACCGAGGAGAAGGTCCTGCCAAATGGAACTTCAAGGCTGTTTCCAGCCCTTGTGGAGACGGAAATCCGAAGGGCATTCCCATTGCAGGAAAGGGCACTTAAATGGTTTTCGGTTATGTTTGTTGCCCCGTTTCCAAAGTGGTCAAAGTAAAGGATACTACCTTTAATAGATGAATCATCTAAGACCACATCTGGTATCTGAAGGACTTTTGGAGTGGAGGAAAGTTTTGTGCAAAACTCCCGCGCTTGGACATTTCGGGCAAGGAGGGCTGCTGCAGGGGAGAATATGTCACGGCCATGAAATGTGGAGCTTTCCTGTCTTGTCACCCCAAATTCTGACATTTTTTTTCCTAGAAGCCCCGTATCTATTTTGTAAAAGACAGGGTTTTCAAGGTCTTTTATGGCAAGGGAAAAGATGCCGTTATCTGGCCCAACAAATGCCCTTTGGCCTTCTGTAACAATGATGGGGGCCCTTTTTGAGCCAACACCCGGGTCCACCACAGCAAGAAAGATCGTTCGGGCTGGAAAGCTTGGAAGGCTCACCTTCAGATACAAGGCCGCCTGCACCAGATCCTGGGGGTTAACAAAGTGGGTGATGTCAATGACCTTGGCCTTTGGGGTTATCGATGCGATAACCGCCTTGCAGATTCCTACATATGGGTCTTTTAGTCCAAAGTCTGTAAGGAATCCTATGACGTAGGGCTCTTCCACCTTACCAGTATGACGGGGTCTCTATTGGAATGGTGCCGTCATCTTCATATTCGTCTATGAGTTTCTGCCACCAGCTTGGAAGACAAAAGGCAGCCTTGTGGATGGAAGGATTGTAATAGCGCCCTTGGAATTCGCCCTGTGGCTCTTCTATTGAGACAGAATCATCCTTTGAGCCATAGACAAAGGCGATTTCGCCGCCGTATGTTGGCATTGGGGCAAGGTAGACGCCAACCCTTTTGAACACGTCCTGAAACCTCTTTCTGATAAAGGGCATGACCTTTGGCATGGTAACAGGCAGGCCAGACTGGCGGACAACTACTCCTTTGTCTGTGAGACAGGCTGCAAGATCTTCGTGGAACGGTTTTTCAAAAAGGACGATGGCCGGCCCTATCGGGTCTGTTGAGTCAAGGATTATTACGTCAAATTGCTGGCCTTCTTTCCTGGCTTTCTTAACGTATTCAGCCCCGTCTCCGATAACGAGCTCAACCCTTGGGTCCTTCCAGTTGCCGCAAATTTCAGGAATGTACTTTCTGCAGGCAACAAGTACAGCCTCATCGAGCTCCACCTGCACGACCCTTTCTACTGAGTCGTATTTGAGGACTTCTCTTAGCACACCCCCGTCTGCGCCTCCAATGATGAGCACAGACTTTGTGGGTTCTGAGCGCCCCTGGATGGGGACATGGGTCATCATCTCGTGGTAGATGAATTCATCTGCCACTGTGGTTTGGACTATGCCATCCAGGACGAGCCCTTTTCCCCACTGGGGATTGTCGAAGATTAGCAGACGCTGAAAAGGTGTGCGTTGCTCGAAAAGAGGCTCGATCTCATAGCCGTGGGTAAAACCTGGTCCGATCCTCTCAGACCACCAATAGCGAGTCAAGTGTCCTCCATTTCAAGTAGTTGGCCCCTGGTCAACTCGATTACCTCAACGTGCCCGGGGTTCAGTGTAGCCTTTAGGCTTTCAAGGATTTTGTGGGCCTGCCCCTGTTCCCTGGCAAAAATGTCAAGGGCTGCATACTCCCTTTCGGGCCAGGTGTGAATCAGGATATGAATGGTAGAGTTGGAAACAGTGGCTGACACCCCATAGGGATTGAATTGATAGGTGTTTATCTTGAGGTCCTTGTCATTTTCGTAAGAACTGCAGCTTGAGGCTGCCTTTTCAAGAACCGATTCAATAACATCAGCACTGGCTAACGACGAAAAAGGCGCCTTCCACATCTCCACTAGAAGATGCGTGCTAAGGCCAGAGACAAAGGAGCTGTCGAGCATGTCTGCCTTCTGTTTTGTTTGATGAATGTCTTTTTGGAGTACGGGAGTAGCAGTAGCCATAGGCAGCCTCCTTCTCGGCCAGGCTTAATAGGCGTAGCCTGACTTGCCGGCCGACGCATGAATCAAAAAAGGGCAAAATTTGACCTGTGGCCCTTTTCCTAACAAAAATGTGTTACGCTTTCTCGAAACGGCGAAGAATCTAACCACTTTCGTTTACCATTGTCAACCTACGGAGTCAAAAATTTCTTTATTAAGCCCAAGGCGTGTCACCTTGGTGTTGATGAATGAAGTTGTTGCAGATAAGACTTGCCCCCTGCCCCCGAGGCGTTAAACTGTGGTGCTAGTTATGAAAATAGGCATCATATCAGACACTCACGGCAGATTATCTGGAAAGGTTCTGGAGCTATTTTCCGGTGTGGAGGCAATATTTCACGCTGGGGATATTGGTTCGCCCAAAGTAATAGATGCCCTCGAGGAGCTAGCGCCAGTCTATGCCGTCAGGGGCAATATGGACTATGGCCCTCTAGCTACCAGGTTTCCACGAAAGGAGTTTGTGGAACTTGATGATCTGTTCTTTCATATAATTCATGAACCCCACTTGCTGGATATTGATCCAGCAGCTGCCGGGATCGACTGTGTGATATTTGGACATACCCATGAGCCCTACTGCAAGGAAAAAGACGGGGTCCTATTTATAAATCCCGGCAGTGCCAGCCTCCCTAGGTATGGGCAAAGTCCATCGGTAGCCTGTTGCACCATCGATGGAAAGATAATCACTCCCAAAATTTATCCCCTTTAAGAAGTTCCCAATAAAAATGTCCCTATGAACGGTCTGTTTTTCCGGTGGATGTTAATTTATCTTTTTAATCCGATTAACTAGCTTCCTATGCAATTCATCTGTAATTAGATGAGTGTTTTTTATAATTTTGCTAAAATTTCCCTTGTAAAGAAATTGTGAAAATTATATTATTATCGCTAACGGTCTTCGGATGATGAGTAATCATTCAGTCCGGG
>JAADCZ010000062.1 GCA_013154175.1 Thermodesulfobacteriota bacterium | reverse complement strand
TTCGTCTTGCACTTGTCCTTTTTGAGGGCGTCCTTCAAGGTCTTGAAGACCTTTTCCCTGCTGGAGACATCAGCCATGTCTATAAAGTCTATGATTATGAGTCCGCCTATGTTCCTGAGCCTCAACTGATAGGCAATCTCCTTGGCAGCCTCGAGATTGGTCTTCAGGATGGTGTCCTCAAGGTGTCTCTTGCCAACAAACTTGCCGGTGTTGACATCGATGGCAGTCAGGGCCTCGGTGCTTTCGATTACAATGTAGCCGCCTGATTTGAGCCACACCTTCTTCCCAAGGGCCCTGGACATGTCCATCTCTATCCCGAAGGCGTCAAAGATGGGAAGGGGCTCACTGTAGAGCTCCACCTTTGGTTTCAGGTCAAAGGCAAATGTGTCAATGAAGTGGATTATCCTTTCATAAGACTGGCGCGAGTCCACCACGAGCCTTTCGACATCGCCTGTAAACAGGTCGCGAACGGCCCTAAGGGTGATGTCCAGATCCTCATAGACAAGGCTTGGAATGGGCAAGGATGTGGCCTTTTGCTGGATGTTCTTCCACAGCCGCAACAGGAAGTCCATTTCCGCCTGGAGATCCGACTTTGAAGCCCCCTCGCTGGCAGTCCTGGCAATAAAACCCATTCCCTTTGGCCTCAGGGAACAAATTATCTCCTTTAGGCGGGCCCGCTCGGTCTCGTCCTCTATCCGCCGTGAGATTCCAACATGGTTCATGGTGGGCATTAACACGAGGTGACGCCCAGGCAGAGACACATGGGAGGTTACCCTTGCGCCCTTGCTCCCAACAGGCTCCTTCGTAACCTGGACGAGTATCTCCTGCCCCTCGTGCAAGAGGTCCTCTATGCGGAAGGGAGGCGGGGTGTAGTGGAGCTTGGCATCTGCCTCATCTTCGTGGATACACACCAGGCCGTCTGGCTCGTCGCTGCACTCGGCACGTCCAAGCATGTGCTCAAACTCTGTTAGATGGTCATAAACGTCGGTCACATAGAGAAATGCCGTGCGCTCAAGCCCAATATCCACAAAGGCTGCCTGCATGCCTGGCAGCACGCGCACCACCTTGCCCTTGTAGATATTTCCCACATGCCCTGGACGGCCAGCGCGCTCCACATGGAATTCCACAGCGGTTCCATTTTCGAGAAGCGCCACCCTTGTCTCCCAGGGTGCAACATTTATAATGAGTTCAGACGCCATGATTGCATAGACAATAAAGGGATATTATTCAAAGTACAAGTGGCTGTTTAGGCCGTTTTCCAAAATAGGAGAAAAGTTGTGAGGGCAGTTTGGCAGCGGGTAAAAGAGGCAAAGGTGACTGTGGACAACGAGGTGGTGGGGGCCATTGGAGAAGGCGCCCTGGTATTACTTGGAATTGAGGATGGAGACACGGAAAAGGACGTCCAGTTCATCGTGGACAAATGTGTAAACCTGAGGCTCTTTGAGGATGAGCGGGGAAGATTTGACAAGTCCTTGCTGGACATTGGAGGAGAGCTCCTTCTTGTGTCCCAGTTCACCCTTCTTGGGGATTGCAGAAAGGGAAGACGGCCCTCCTTTTCAAGGGCAATGGCGCCAGAAGAGGCCAAAAAACTCTACAGGCTAGCAATCAAAAAGGTCGAGGAATATGGGGTAAGGTGCCAGAAGGGGAAATTTCAGGCGCACATGGAAGTAAGCCTCATAAATGACGGGCCAGTAACAGTGCTCCTTGACAGCAAAAAGCTCTTTTGACCCTGCCTTCAAAAAATCACACAATAAAAGGGCACAACCTTCGAACACACCCTTTCCAACATCCCAACACCATTTGGGTTCGAGGCGGCAAACCCTAAATGGCCTTCCAAAATCCGAGGGGGCCTCGGTCGAGGACTTTCCTCAAAGGCCATCGAACCCCCGGGTCAGCTGCCTGTAGGCCTCATAAACCACTATCCCAACGGCAGTTGAAAGATTGAGGCTCCTGGTCTTTCCCCACATGGGAATCCTGTAGCTCTTGGCCGAATATTTTTCTAGTAGCCATTCTGGAAGGCCCCACGTCTCCTTGCCAAATAGAAGATATGCCCCGTCTTGGTATTCTGCGCTCACGTATGTCTCTTTTGCCTTTTTGGAAAAGAGATAGATGGAATCATGGGGAACAGAGGAGAGAAACTCATCGAGCCCTTCATGGTAGATAACATCGACGTATTTCCAGTAGTCGAGCCCTGCCCTCTTTAGGGCCTTGTCATCGGTGCTGAACCCAAGGGGCTTTACCAAATGGAGCCTAGAACACGTGGCAGCGCACAACCTGGCTATGTTCCCTGTATTTGGGGGAATCTCCGGCTCTACCAATACGACATTGAGTCTTACCATTTGGATCTCGAAGGTGAGTGATTACGACTCTGCCTGGGCCTTTTTCTGGCAGTCACTACACAGACCTATCACCTCTAGCCTGTGTCTTAGAATCTTGTAGTTGAACCTTTTGGTGAGCTCTTCCTCTATCTGGGCCATGCGATGGTCACTGAACTCTTCTATCTTGCTGCACTGCTGGCATCTGAGGTGGCAGTGATGCTCATGGCCATAGGTGTGTTCATAATGCATCTGGCCCTTTTCAAAGAACACCTCCTCAATGAGATTGGCCTGTATGAGAAGGGGGATGAGCCTGTAGATGGATGCCTTTGAAACCCGAAGGCCCTTTTGCCTCATGGAGATGTAAAGGGAGTCCACGTCGAAATGCTCATGGGTGGCAAAGATTTCCTTGATTATGGTCTCCCTTTCAGGGGTGTATCTCATGCCATGACGCTTTAAGAAATCGCGAAATATATCAAGTTCAGAAGGCCCTTCCTTCTTCTTGCCGTTTGTACTCATGGGTATCTGCTTGCAAAAAGTTTCCTCTTTTCAAAAGCATCTTATCTTATTACCATACCCCGTCAAGGCTTATTGACATTGAAAAACAATCTCTTTAAGCACAAAAAGCCCTAAACTAAAAAGGAGGCCAAGGTGCTTCAAAAACTCCTCGGCAAGATAAAGGCCGGATGTGCCTCTTGCGACACATGCAAGGAGCCACTTGATCACCATAAAACCCAAATCAAGAGCCTCTGCTTTGAAAAACTTCACCAGAATGAAAAACAGCAGTTGTTGAACCTTCTGAAACAGACTGGCAGGGAGTTGTCAGAGTCTGAAATGGAGGTTGTGGACCTGTTCTTGTCCATGGAGGGGCACCTGTCAGCAGACTTCATCCGAAAGGAACTGGACAAGAAGGGGGTCTGCCTGGACATCCATCAGGTGGAGGAAGTGCTGGATCTCTTGTGCAGGTATGGTCTTGCGCAAAAGGTGCACCTAAACGGCACTGGGCCATGGTATGAACACCTCCATCTTGGGGAAAAGCATGACCATCTGCTTTGTACGAGGTGCGGCAAGGTGGTGGAATTCGAGGATGAAGAGTTCAGGAAGCAGATGACGAGGGCAGCGAGCCTCCACGGCTTTCAGCCAATCTTCCAGAAGACCACCATCTACGGAATATGCAGCACATGCAAGAAAAAGGAATCTGGAGCCATTCCTCTTTCCACCCTTAGCCCAGGGGAAAAGGCCCTGGTGACGACTGTGGTGGGAGGCACAAACCTCAAGAACAAACTGTTGGACATGGGGCTCGTGACCGATGAACCCATCGAGGTCCTGAGCAAGAGCGGCCCTGTCATAGTTGGGGTTAAGGGCTCCAGGATTGCCATAGGAAAGGGAATTGCCCAAAAGATAATGGTAGTCCCTGCACAGCCAGACAAGGAGTTGGACGACAAATGAGTGAACAAGGTCTAGATTTCAAGATATGTTTCATCGGCGGTGGGCAAATGGCCGAGGCCCTCATAAAGGGGCTTCTCAAAAAAGGGGTATTTGAACCTGGGCAGATTCTTTGTTCAGAGCCTGTTGAACAAAGGCGCAACTACCTTGAAGAGACCTACCGCATAGCCACCTTTTCTGACAACAAGGATGCTGTTGCAAATGCAGACATAGTCCTTCTGGCAGTAAAACCCCAGGTCATGGATGTCGTGCTCGGGGAACTCGCAAGTGCCATAACCGACAACCACCTCGTCATATCCATTGCAGCAGGGGTTACCCTGAAAAGGCTCCAGGGGCTTCTGGGCCCAAGTGCCCGGGTCATAAGGGTGATGCCCAACACACCGGCCCTCGTCCTCGAGGGGGCCGCAGCCCTTGCACCAGGCCAAAGGGCAAAGGAGCAGGATATGCAGACGGCCCTCAGGATTTTTGAGGCAGTTGGAAAGGCGGTCCAGGTCCCTGAATCTCTCATGGATGCCGTAACCGGTCTGAGTGGCAGTGGCCCGGCCTATTGTTTCCTTTTCATAGAGGCCCTCATTCAGGCAGGAATCAGAGAGGGGCTTCCAAGGCCCACTGCCCAGGAGCTCGCCATCCAGACTGTGATTGGTTCTGCAAAGATGTGCATGGAAACAGGGCGACACCCCATGGAGCTTACAGCCATGGTGACAAGCCCAGGGGGCACCACCATCCAGGGGCTTTACCATCTGGAGAAAAATGGCCTCTCTGGCATTGTCATGGATGCAGTCAGGGCCGCCACCCAGCGATCCAAGGAACTGGGTGATGGCTAGTAACTCCCCCTTGCCATGGTGAAGGGCCTGGCAAGACTTGCACAAAGCTTTGTTCCACTCATACAGGGGCAACACCCTTGAATAGGAATCTCCATGTAAAGATACTTCTAGCATTGATACTGGCCGTTGCTGCCGGGCTCGTGATAAAACACCCCCTCTTTATCGATGCGTGCACCTTTGTAGGCCAACTCTTCTTCAATGCCCTAAAGATGCTCATTGTGCCAATCATCCTGTCATCGATGGTGGCTGGCATAATGAACCTGCCCGACATAAGGGGCCTTGGCAGACTTGGGGGGCTAACGGTTTCCTACTATCTGGCAACAAGCATCATTGCAGTTGCAACTGGCTGTCTCTTTGTCTTTTTGATAAAACCCGGGCTCTATCACTCCATGCCTGCTGGCGATGTTCTGGGCCTAAACGCCAGTGGAAGCGAGGTCTCGACACACCTTGCCTCCAAGTCCCTGACGGACATGAAGGACATTTTCCTCAGGATGATACCCCCAAACATCGTTTCAGCAGCAGCCAAGGGGCAGATGCTTGGGATAATATTCTTCGGGATACTCTTTGGCGTATCCGCCCACCTCATCCCCAGGGAACGAAAGGAACTCCTGGCAAGGGTGGTCCAGGCAATCTTTGATACCACCATGAAGATGACCGAGTTGGTCATGTACTTTGCCCCAATTGGCATATTTGCCCTTGTCGCCAAGGTCTTTGCCCAGACGGGCCTCAGTGCCCTTGGCCCTCTGATGCTCTTTTTCATAACGGTCATCCTTTCCCTAGGTTTTCATTTCTTCATCACCCTCCCCCTTCTCCTTAAATTTTTTGGCATAAACCCCATTACGCACATGAAAAACATGGTTCCAGCGCTACTTACCGCCTTTTCCACATCGTCATCCTCTGCAACCCTGCCAGTAACCATGGAATGCATGGAGAAAAGGGCTGGAGTACCAAACAGGATCTCCGCCTTCGTCCTGCCCCTTGGTGCAACTGTGAACATGGATGGAACCGCCCTCTACGAATGTGTAGCCGCCCTTTTCATAGCCCAGGCAATGGGAATAAAGATTGGTATCTTCAAGGCCTTTTTGGTTGCCTTCACAGCGGTCATAACCTCCATTGGTGTGGCAGGAATACCTGCGGCAAGCCTTGTGGCCATAGCGGTGATTCTGAAAATTATCGGCCTTCCTGTTGAGGCCATGGGCCCTATTTTGGCTGTTGACCGCATCCTTGACATGTTGAGGACGAGCGTTAACGTCTTCAGCGACTCCTGCGGTACGGCAATAATAGCAAAACTTGAAAAGCATGAAGACTAACCAAGGTGAAAAAGGGTGCTGTCTCCTGGTGGTTGGAGAATGGCAGGCTGCCAGGGAGGTATGCCTCAAGGAGGCAGAGGCGTTCCTCAAAGGGCCTGTGACTGACGACTCCTTTGTCGTTGTCAGGGGGGATGAGTACACTGAAGGCCAAGTTATCGAGCTTTTAAAGACAAGGGGTCTTTTTTCATCAAAAAAGGTGGTTGTCTACCAGGACCCTGACTTTCTTTTCCAGGGCAAAGGGGATGAGGCCAGCCTGGCAAAAGGGATAAAACAGGCCCTCAAAGGCGGTAAGGCCAAGAGGGCAGCGAGGCTGCTCGGACGTTTCCTTGCATCAAAGGGCCTTGGGGTGTCGGCTCTTGAGGAGCCCGGGCACGAAAAGGTTATGTCGGCCCTGAATGAAATAGGCCCAGAGGATAGAGATGCCCTGGGGCTCATTCTTCAAGAGGAGTTTCATGAGGTTAAAAAGGCCCTGTCTGGAGGTGCAGGAAAGGGCCAGGCAATCATTTCATGGATAGAGGGGCAGAAAGGTAAGAAAAAGGCCCCTACCCTTTTGATTATTCATTTAACCGACATCTGCCAAGGGAACCGGGCTCTGACCCATTTGATGAAAAGATGCAGGGTCATTGACCTTAGACTCAGGGACAAGGGCAGAGGAAAGGGTGGTGAAAATGCTTCCAGGGCCTTTGTAACAAGTTTTTTGAAGGAACGGGGTCTTACCATTGAACCTTCGGCCCTGGCCGAGTTTCTGAGGCTTGTGGGCAGCGAGTCTGTTTCCGCCCTGAAAAATGAGCTGGACAAACTTGTCACCCTTTGCGGAAACAGAAAAAAAATAACCCTTCAGGATGTGACAACCCTCGTCACCCGCCACAGGGAAGAGGAGCTCTACAAGCTTGCCGACACCTTCAGGCAAAAGGATTTGGCAGGCACCCTCGTTATGATGGAGCAGATTCTCTGTCAAAATGTTCATCCCCTTGCCATTCTCGCCCTTATTCGAAACACCCTGGTAAGGATGCTTGCCATAAAGGCCCTTGCCAAGGACCTTTCAAACCAGGGCCTTGGCCCCATGAGTTTCAACGAATTCAAGGCGCGTCTTTGGCCTGAGATGAAAAAGGAATTTTCCCAAAGGGACCTTTCGGCCCTTGCGCGACTTCACCCCTACGCTGCCTATCTCCACCTTCAGGCACCCTACAACCTCAAAAGTGTGGTCAAGATGCTCGAGGAGCTTCCAGGTCTTGACCTGGAACTCAAGGGCAGTAAATTGGAACCCCGTCTGGTACTCGAAGGCTTTCTATTCAGACATCTAAACTGACAAACAGGAACGGTTTAAATGGATTCAACAAAAGGGCTCGACAAGGTGGGTAAGCTCCTTTTTGAAGTCGCCATGCTCAAAAAGACCATGCGCACAGGCTATGCCTTTCTTGGAAGCGGCAAGGAGAGCTCGGCTGCCCACAGTTTCAATACGGTTTTCATATCCTATGTTCTAAGCAAAATGGCACCTGGCACCGATACGGAACGCATGATGCTCATGGCCATGATCCACGACATCCCAGAGGCCCGCACCGGGGATGCAAATGCAGTCCATAAAAGATATGTCAAACGAGATGAGGCCCGGGCACTTCGGGACGCCCTTGAGGGATGCCCCTTTTCCCATGAGCTCATAGGCCTCTATGAAGAGTATGAAAAGTCAAAGACCCTCGAGGCAATGCTGGTGCAGGATGCTGACCAGCTGGACATGCTGGTATCCCTCAAGGAAGAGATGGACTGCGGCAATCCCAATGCCTCTGAGTGGATACCTTACGTAAAGAAAAGACTGAAGACCAGCCAGGCAAGGGAGCTGGCAGAGAAGATAGTGAATACCCACTGGTCGAGTTGGTGGATGGACGATTTTAAAAAGGACCCATCTTGAATGATAAAAGGAGGCATGGAATTGAAGAAACTTCTCTTTTTGGCAGTATCTATTTTCCTTTTCACCATTTGGGGCAACCCGGCCTTGTCTATTGCAAAGGAAGGGGCAAATGTCACCAAAGAGCAGGTAAAACTCTTTATAGCCTACACCTGTAACACCTGGGGGCAGTTGAAGCCATGCCCCTCCTGAGGTGGCAAGAAGGTGGGTGGTATCACTCGCCGCGAAAGCTGGGTCAAACAGCACAGAGAGGAGAAAAAGCTCGACCTTCTTCTGGACGGTGGCAGAACCCTGTTCGTGCCAGGCTCGAAGCCAACCCCGTCAAAGCTTGAGCGGGCAAAGAAGCTCATTGGTTACTACAAAAAGATGGGGTATCAAAACTGCTGTATATCCAGTTCAGACCTTCAGGCAGGCTCAGGATTCATAAAGGAACTAAACGGTTCAGGAAGTCTTTTTATCTCTGCCAACATCATTACAGACAACAAACGCACCTTTGAACCAGGAAGACTTTATAAGATCAAGGACAAAAAGATCGCAGTAATAGCCCTTACAGACAGGGTTCCTACCTCTTTTGACAATGGCAAGACAACCATCCTGCCACCGGGAAAGGCCCTCAAGTCCCTCTGGAATACAATCGAGGGCCAGAAACCAGACCTGGTCATACTCCTTACAAGCCTCAATATGCTGAAACTCAAAAAACTTCTTCCCGGATACCCAAAGATAGGGCTGGTTATCTCAAGCGGTATTGGAGCACCAACCTACGTGCCCTACAAGGCAGGAAATGCCCTTGTCGTATCTTCGCATCCCAAAGGAAAATCCATTGGCAGGATAATCATCACCCTTGACAAAAAGGGCAAGATTACAGACTACGACAACAAGCTCATCATGCTCACCGACTCTGTCTTGGATTCCAAGTATCAGTACTAGCGGCAAAGAGACAACGCAGAAGATCCAAAGGCCGGCTCTTTCAACCAAAAAGCCGGCCTTTTTTATTTGTGAAAGTGGCAGAGGTATTCTCAGGACATTCCAGGAGGCACCTCAAGGCATCTCTTTGTGCCCTGGTACTAAGCCTTGTCCTCCTTGTTGAGGACCATCTTTATTGTCCTTACCAGGTCTTCCATTCTAAAGGGCTTCTTTACGATTGGAACGTCATCTAGCTCACGGCTTATCTCATGGCCAAAGCCAGAAATTATGACGGCTGGCAGGCCCTTTATGATCTTTCTGCACTGGAGGATTAGCTCGTCTCCAGTCATCTTTGGCATTGTCAGGTCGGTAACCAGCACATCTGGCCTGTACCCCTCATTCTTTATGAGCGAAAGGGCATCATCTGCCCTGTTCAAGCCCTTTACCTTTGCACCGGACAGCTCCAGAAATTCAGATGCCAGGGTCAACACGCTCTCTTCATCATCCACGAGCAAAATCTTTGCATCAGAAAGGTTGCTGAATCTTCCAGGGGTTGCTTCGACATGGCACTGCTCCAGGTTTTCATCATGGAGACGAAAGTAGATATGAAATGTGGAACCTTCCCCCTTTTTGCTTTCAACAGTAATGAAACCGCCGTTTGTTTTCACTGCGTTGAACACCATAGCCAGGCCAAGGCCCGTACCCTTTCCAGAATCCTTGGTGGTAAAGTATGGCTCAAATATCTTTGACAAGGTCTCTTCATCCATTCCGCAACCTGTATCTGCAACCCATAGATGCGCATATTCGCCTGGCTGAAACTCTGGCCACGCCTCAAGAAACGACTCGTCAAGCCTCTCCATGCAGCAGCCTATCTCTAGGACGCCTGCCTCATCCATGGCATGAAGGGCATTTATTGAAAGATTCATGATTATCTCATCAATCTGGGTTGGATCGCCCTTGACGGGCTTTGGAATCGGGGAGACCTTTTGCCTGATAATTACAGAGCTTGGCAGCGTACCCTTGAGAAGCTTTATATTCTCCAGCACTTTTTCTGAGATATCAAAAAGGACGGTGCTCCCCTTCTCACCCTTTGAAAATTTCAGGAGGTTCTCAATGAGATCCTTTGCCTTTTTGGCCGCAGTGGCAATCACCTCGAGGTGGGCCTTTAGCTGCTCATCCTGTGCACGATAAAGGGCCAGCTCTGTATAACCCATTATGGGGGTGAGGATGTTGTTGAAGTCATGGGCAATACCGCTTGCCAGTATCCCAAGGGCCTTAAGGCGCTGAAGTTGCTGCCCCCTTTCCTTGAGTTTCTGCCTGGCCTTTTCAATCTCCTTTTGGGTGGAAAGATCTTCCACCACCCAGATGAGCATGTCTTCATCGCCATACTCGGGCGCACCTATCATTCTGCATGAAGCCCTTACAGGAACCTTTCTTCCATCCTTCCTAATGAGCTCTTCTTCCCAGGTGAAGACCTTTTTCACCTTGAGGATATTTTGAGCCCTTCTTCCAAATTCCTCAAAGGATTCCTGATCCTTGTAAAATATACGTGTGGAACGTCCTATGAGTTCGTCTTTTTTATAGCCGGTTATCTTCTCAAAGGCCTCATTGACGTGGAGTATCACCCTCTTGCTTGTAACCAAGATGCCCAGGGGTGACTTTTCAAAGATGAAATCAGAGATGGTCTTTTGCTGAAAGTAGCGATGTTCAATCTCCTTGACCTTTGTAACGTCGTGGGCAATGTGAATGGCCGCCACGACCTCGCCACATTTGTCGAATATGGGGGAAGTTGTGACCATGAACTGCTTTTGCAGCTTCTCATGAAAGAACACCCTGCTGTGACGTCTCTTGTCTTGAAAGGTCTCGACTAGCGGACAAAAGGGCGGAGGCTCTTCTGTCTCATGAACGACCTCGTAGCAAGTTGCCCCGAGCTCTGCCCTTGGAAATGCCTTTTTTGCTGCCTTGTTGATGAATAAGAATCTGTGAAAACAGTCGTGAATGGTTACCAGACTTGGAACCGCATCGAGTACATTAATCCAGGTGTAATTTTCAAAAATGTCCTGGTCAAACACAATATATCCCTGCCCTAACCCATTTGCTGTCATGGTTCAAAGAATCTACCATTTTATTTTCAAGGCTTTTTGGCCAAAAAACCTGGCTCTATACACGATTTATCGACATTTCGGCATGCCCTCCCAAATGATGTTTCATTTATGTTACAAGCGTCTGATCAAAAATCAAAGGACTACAATGAAATTTTCAAAAATAAATTTATCACTAGGCATACGATTTGCTTAAAAAAGCAAAAAAATCACCTAGTCATTGTGTCAGGGAGCAGGTCCTTGTTATGCTGGAAAACATTATGAGAAACATCCCCTTCTTTTCGCAGTCAAAAAGGTATATCGCCTTTACACTTGGTGGAGTCTTGGGCTTACTGTTGATTCTTTCCCCCTTGGAGGTCTTTGCCAGGGAAGACAAAAGGATTTTGGCAGAACAAAAGGCCCTGGAACTTGTAAAAGAACAAGTAGTTAAAAGCAAAAGGGCATCTGTGGGCTGGCGAATCTCCCAGTCCCTTTCCAGGCCCGAACTTACAGGGCAAGACACCGGTTCAACCCAGTTGAGGGTCGTGGTCTATTTTACCAAAAATGTGGACCAAAAACTGCTGGACAAATTAAAAGGACTTGGGGCCGCAATCGAGACTTCCAGGGCCAATCGAGTCCAGTTGAACGCTGACAAAGGGGTGATTGAAAACATCTCCACGTGGCCAGAGGTCGGCTTTATAGGTACTCCCCATACAGCCACTGCCCAGAGCGTTGTGGCAGAGTCCGTAGATGCCTCTGGGGCAAACCTCTTTCACGAAAGGGGCATTACCGGCAAGGGTGTAAAGGTTGGCATCATAGACCTAGGCTTCTTCGGCTATTCAATGCTTACTGGCACAGAGCTTCCCGAGGACGTTACAAAAGAGAATTTTCGCCATGATCTTTGCGGCTTTTCCTATTGTCCCAGCCAGACGCACGGCACGGCAGTGGCAGAAGTAATCCACGATATGGCACCCGATGCCCAGCTCTATCTGGCAGCTGTGAGCACCACTGACGAGTTCCTGGATGCAATCGAATGGATGGAGGAACAGGGTGTCGACATTGTCAACTGCTCCCTTGGATACGAACTTTGCGGCCCAATAAATGGCCAGGGCTGGTGCAGCAAGCGTGCCGGGGAAATGAGGCTCAGAAACATTCTTCCTGTCTTTGCCATTGGCAACAGTGGCCTGAGTCACTGGGCAGGTGAGAACATTGATGCAAATGGAGACGGGCTGGTAGAGGTTGATGAGGACTATCAGAGCATCTACTTTTCCTCTGGCGGATATGAAGAAGTTAGCATTTCAGCCAATTGGGACGACTGGGGTGATAACCCTGAAGAGGCCCATTCGGATCAAGACATCGATCTTTTGATATTAAGTCCAATTCCTGGCACAGACGACTACGAGCGAATAGCAATGTCAATTGAGCCCCAGGAGGGGCGACCGGGGCAGATGCCCATTGAAGCAACCTCGTTCTATACGGCACCTGGAAGGGACTATTATATTTTCATCGTAAACACAGACACGACCAGAACAGTAAAGGTCCACGTCTTTCTGCAGTCTTATGAAATGATAATCTTTGACCCAAATATTCCAGCAGAATCCCTGCTGCAACCTTCTGACTCTCCCCTTGCAGTAGCGGTTGGGGCAGCAGACTTGACAGGCCATTTATTTGACTATTCCAGCAGGGGGCCAAGCTGGGACGGAAGGGTCAAACCCGACATCACGGGCTTTGCGGGCCTGAGCACTGTCGTCGAACCTGGCTTTTCAGGCACAAGCGCTGCCGCACCAACTGTTACAGGCGCTGCAGCCCTTCTGAAACAGGCCTTTCCAGACTTTGGCCCAGATCAGCTCCAGGCAACCCTCGAGCTTCTGGCCCATGACATTTATCTACCTGGCCAAGACAATGGCAGCGGTACCGGGCTTCTCGACATCTCGAGGGCGGCCCATTCCCCCGCTAGCCCAACCACGGGCTTTTGGTGGAATCCAGCAAGGGACGGCTCTGGAATCAGCATCCAGCGGGGGCAACACTCTGACTTTGTGGCCCTTTACAGCTACACCAATGACCCGACAGGTTCCCTGCCACTGTGGTATTCAGCAAGCGGCATCATGCACACCTCCATTACCGGCCCCATTGATTTGCTTAAGTGGCATGGCTGGCCCATTGGCGGCCCTGTGTCGGACTTTACGCCCAATACCACTGGAAAATTGTCTATCTTCTATTTTGATGACAGAAGTGGCGTGCTCCAGGTACAAGAGCCTTCAACCAACACCATTCAAAGGCAGCAGATTGAACGCTTCCTCTTTGCGCAGCCCCCTACCGATGCAACAGACCAGCGAAATGGCTGGTGGTGGGATAGCACTCTTCCCGGAAATGGCATCTTTATAGATGTCCAGGGCAATACCCTTTTTGCCGCATGGTACCACTACGACATGTCCGGTAATCCAAGGTGGTGGACCTTTTCTGGCCAAACATCCTCCAATGACGAGACCCTTATGGCAGACATCCTGGAATGGCATGGTGGGCCTTGTCTCTTTTGCCCCCAGAAAAAGCCCGCACCACAGTCCGTTGGCCATGTTGAACTGACCTTCAATGGCCCAGATGCGGCTGTGCTAAATTGGATCACCCAGGATGGGCTTTCTGGCGTTTACCACCTGACACGGTTTCCTTTTTAAAAAAATTATGAAGCCAATTATGAAGCAGTAGCAATGATTGGAAAAATTCACCTTTTGAAGGCATTGGTCTAGGACTAGAAGGGCCAACGGGGCGGAATGGGCGGAAATGCCCCTGAAAGCCCACGTCAATAAAGGCTTTAACTGGTGGCAAAGTGTATTGCATGAAACCACTCAAGCCATATTTTTAAAACCGCACGCCCCCTCACCCTGCGCCCCTGGGACTGCCCTGGTTAGCCACAACCTGCCAAAGCCTACTTTCCTTATAGCCCGCAATCCTTCCCCCTGCCTCCTTCATGTCTCTTCTTTCCTCTATTCTGACATTCATTCTCTGCCTCTTGTCCTATGCCCTTTGCAGGCCTAAAGAAGGCCGCCGGGTCTTAGTTTCAGGCATAAAAAATCAGGATTATTGAAAACTGGACAGAAAAGATTAAAATCCGCAACTAGTTCGGCCTATTAAAAAAGATCTGCTTGAGGTGGGCTAAGTATTGGCAAATCTAATCTTAATCAGGCGCAGGGGCAATCATCACCTAAAAATTAGAATACTATTAACTACGGCATTAACCTATGCGCTTTCTGCATTGTCATTGTCTTCATCGAGGTGGTGCTTAAATGTCAAATGTACATGCCACACCCGTAAGATTGGCCACTTTGCTTCCTTAGCAAAAGTCTGCAAGGGTTCCCTGGCTTTCTTTTCAGCGATTTTCCTAGTTCTTTCAATTCTTGGATCATTTCCGCTATTTCCTCACAACCCTGCATATGCTGCTGCAGATATTCCCTGTACCCAAGACGGTTACAAGATTACAAAGGGCGGTGATGCCACCATTTATCGGGTGGATCCAGATGATCCAAGCCCGGCAGTCTTTCTTCAAAACCTCAACATCGACACCTCTGCAATGGGTTATAGCGTCCAGTTTCAGCGTTTCTATGTAGTAAGTCGCGACGACCAAAATCTTTATGTCATCGACGGGGATGGGAACATCGACCAGGTGACAATCACCAATTCCTGCCCTACCCTTGGAAATACTTCACTGGATGTGAGCACCGATGGATATATCTATGCCCGTGACGACAGCGACGACTGGACCATAGTACGGCTTAGGCTCATCGATGCTACAACAGCAGAATATGTGGACAGTTTCTCCCTGTCCAAGGACCCAGACAATGACAGTGACTCAAGTCCCGGCTCCGACATGGCCATTCACCCAACCAATGGCTACATCTACATGTTAAACGATACGGACAAGGGGATTTATGTCTATGACAGGGAGGATGGTTCATTAATCAAAAAATACACACTGGACCTTTCGAATGTCACGGCTCCAAGCACCAACGCTGAGGCGGGTTCGCAATGGTTCGACGGAGAAGGCAGATTATACACCTGGCTCAATTACGATTTTGACAGTTCAGATGCTGAAGATTACCATCTGTGGCGCTTCACCTTTGACGATACCAATGATGTTGCAGTTGCAGAGGACCTTGGTTCCACTGGAAGTATTTCAGGTTCAGGGGACGGGGCTGCGTGTCAATTCTATACACCCTGGCCAGATTCCGATGACGACAATGTAACCAACGATGAAGACCTGGATGATGACAATGACGGAATTCCAGACTCTGATGAAGGGCTTGTATGCGTGGACCCAGGGACGAAGCTGTCCGATTACGAATCGGTTGCACAGCCTGACCCTGGTTACAACCTTACTGGCCAGACTGTAGCCACCAAGATTCCAGGCCTGGACATTTACCACAGCAACAACCTGCCAGACAGTACCTTTGCAGTTTACAGTGATAAACAATCATCGGGAATTTACCCCTACCATGCTGTCCACAAGGTGGCAGGCTCTGCCGTTTCCCCCAAAACGGATGTATTTACGTTCAAGTTCAACAAGCCTGTCTTTGACCTTGAATACTACCTGCAAGACATAGACGCAGGAAATTCCACCCAGTACGAACGCGTAAAGGTGGATGCCTATTACCAGGGCGATTCAGTTGCCCCGTGTGAAGTAATAATGGGGTCTGACGTTTATGTGAATAGCAATGGCGAGTTCGAATCCAATGGGGATGGGGACGGTTCCCCAAACACGTCGGTCTTGTTGAAATATTGTTCCCTGGTTGATGAGATAAGGGTGAGGATTTCCTCCAATTGGGATACCGAGACATTTTCACACTTCCCTTCTGGCTGCCTTGCGCAGGATTCGGATGGTGATGGGATTCTGGACCATCTGGATCTTGACAGTGACAATGACGGCATTCCCGATGTGATAGAGGCTGGCGGTACGGACAGAAACGGGGATGGAGTAATAGATGACTTCCTGGATGATGATGGAGATGGTTTGTCGGACCAGGTGGACAATATAGACAGTGGCGCCGGGGATAAGGAAGTGACCTCTGGAACCCCGCTGCCAAATCCGGATACTGACGGTGACGGACTGAAGAACGTACTGGATGTGGACAGCGACAATGACGGCATGACCGACGTCAATGAGGCCGGGGGAACCGATTCTGACGGAGATGGCCGCATAGACGGATTCAGTGATGATGACGGGGACGGATTGTCCGACAATGTCGATACCACTGAGGGTGGAAGCGCCCTGCGCGTTCCAGATTCAGACGGAGACGATCATGCAGACTATGTGGACATAGACAGTGAAAACGATGGCATTCCAGACAATATCGAGGCCCAGACGACGAGCGACTATCAGGCGCCCGAGGGAACGGATTCCGATGGAGACGGACTGGATGACAGATACGACCCGGACAATGATGCAGTCTTGCTGGTCGACCCAGTGGACACAGATGGCGACGGAACCCCTGATTACCTGGATCTCAACAGCGATAACGACTATTACACGGACTCTGTGGAAGGCTGGGATACCGACAATGATGGCAAGGCGGATACGCTTTTGAGCGGTGTGGACTCAGATGGTGACGGGCTCGATGACGCCTATGACAACGATGATACCCAGATAAACCCTACAAACGGCACGGTTCCAACGGACTATCCGGACCTGGACAACCCAGGTGGAGACATGGACTGGCGGCAAGGCCTCGACTCAGACAATGACGGTGTTGCAGACACAGAAGACCTGGATGATGACAATGATGGAATTCCAGATGTGGATGAATGCCAGCAGACGAGTCCATTCGTTTGGTCTCAGGATACTGAAATCATCGACTTCTACACGGCTAATGGGACGGTAAATGGCGTTGGTTTCACCTATTACTCGCCCCAGGGCTGGGTAGAAGGCGCATCAGGCGTATGGCATTATGGTCTCTTGCCACCGGAATACAACGTGCCAAACAATGACCCGACCATCAAGGTTAGCCGAGTAACCACCAACTACATTACTTTTGAACAGCCCGTCAAGAATCCTACTTTGGTTATCACCTCCATTGGCAACGCACCTTCCAACCCAAATTTCAGACCAGTACAGGTGGAGTTCAGCGACCCGGTGGAAGTGTTGTGGAAGTCCACCTATGCAGGCCTGTACGTTGATTCTGCCACCCAGGTCACTGGGGAGGACGGTGATGTGATTGTGCGTTTCAACGGCGTCTATTCCACCATTTGGTTCAAGTACAAAAATTTTGAAAATTACGCCAATGTTGTCATTGGCCAGTCCATTTATACTTGTGACGCAGACAACGACGGCATCCCCAATCATCTCGATCTCGACAGCGACAATGATGGCATCCCGGATGTCATCGAGGCTGGAGGTACGGATGATGACGGAGACGGAATTATAGACGACTTCACGGACTCGGACGGTGATGGATTATCGGATCAGGTGGACGATGTGGACAGCGGCTCCGGGGATGATGAGGTGACCTCGGGAACTCCGCTGCCAAACCCGGATACTGACAGTGACGGACTTAAGAACGTACTGGATGTGGACAGCGACAACGATGGCCTGACCGACGTCAATGAGGCCGGGGGCGCTGATGCAGATGGAGATGGCCGCATAGATGGATTCAGAGATGCAGACGAGGATGGATTTGCAGACAGCGTCGATGGCACAGAGGGCGGAAGTAGTCTTCCAACCCCTGATTCAGACGGGGACGCGCATGCCAATTACGTGGACATAGACAGCGATAACGACGGCATACCAGACAATATCGAGGCCCAGAGCACAAGCGGCTATCTGGCACCTGTCGGGACCGATAGCGATGGTGATGGTCTGGATGACAGGTACGACCCGGATAACAACGCCACCCTGCTGGTGGACCCGGTAAACACAGATGGAGCCGATGAGCCAGACTATCTCGACACAGACAGTGATAACGACGGGGATAGTGACGCCCTCGAGGCCTGGGATACAGACAACGATGGCACTGTCGATGTTGAGCCTTCTGGCTCGGATGCAGACAATGACGGACTCGACGATGCCTATGACAAAGACGATACTCGGACAAATCCGACCAATGGCACAACACCCCTCGACTATCCGGACCTTGACAACCCAGGCAATGACAGGGATTGGAGAGAGGTGAAAAATTATCCGCCTGATGCCACGGATAATTCTGTAACAGTGGACGAAGACACCCAGGCAACAGGAAATGTAATAACCGATGACAATGGCAATGGGGTGGACTCGGATCCAGAAAATGATCCGTTGACTGTTACAGACTTTCTGGTTGATACCGATGGTGACACCACTAAGGAGAAGTTCAATCCTGGAGACACTGCCACAATCACCGGTGTGGGAACTGTCACAATCAACACAGATGGCTCATATTCCTTTAGGCCTGAAAACAACTTTAATGGCCATGTGCCTACCATAATTTATACCATCACTGACGGCCATGGGGGTAAAGACTCTGCCAATTTGGAGATTACGGTCAATCCGGTAAATGATCCGCCCATTGCCACCGACAACTCTGTTACCATCAGGGAGGATGGAAAGGCCACTGGAAATGTCATTACAGGTAACGATGGAAGCGGCGTGGACAGTGACCCGGATAATGACGATCTGTCAGTGATTGGTTTTCAGGTCGACGTTGATGGGGACGGGGTGGCCGAGCACTTTGGCCCAGGAGATAGCGTTACCATTAGTGGGGTTGGCACCATCACCATCAATTCCGATGGCTCCTATGTGTTTACGCCATTGAGCAATTTTGATGGCACTGTTCCACCAATTACCTATTTCATCACAGACGGCCACGGTGCAACCAGTAGCGCTAAACTAAACATATCTATTATACCCATGAGTGATCCGCCAGAAGCCCGTGATGACAGGGTGGTTACCACTGTTAACACCCCTGTGACCATCAATATATTGGGCAACGACAGTGACCCAGATGGAGATCCCATTTCATTGGTAAGCGTAAGTCCGCCGTCTCATGGAACCTTGAGGGTCAACCCTAATGGCACCATTACTTACACGCCTGAAAGCAACTATGTTGGGACAGATGAATTTACTTACACCATCAGGGACAATGAAGGGCACCTAGATTCGGCAGTGGTTGTCATTGAGATAAATCCACGGGCCTTGTCTGTGCCTTCTCTTGGCGAATGGGGCCGAATCATTTTGAGCACCCTGCTATTTGGCATAGCAATTCTTTACCGGAAAAGGTGCTCGAGAAAGTTAAACTAAAAATGGATTAACTTGCCGAAGGGGTCTAACCACCATTTTTAAGCATCCATTTGTTCAAGTCTGATCGTTATTATCATAGAGGTAATTAAGCGACCTTTTCCTGGGAAATTGACTCCGAGGCAAGCCATTAGGCCGCCGTATCCTCCTTTCTGAGGCCCAGGTAGCCTGCTAGCATGGACAGGGCCATCATTATCATTTTTGCCCATTGAGATAAGGTTGGAACACCTACCACTTGGCTCGCCCTGGTTTTGTTCTCCTGACCAGGCAAGGAAGGATCATCTGTCACGACGGACTGTTCTCTATCCGTGGAGTCTATGTCTCCATCACCATCGGTATCCCAATAACCCGTGGCCTGATTTTCAACATATGTCACTCCAGCTCCAACTGTGGTTCTAAATGTAATCACCACTTCGTTGGATGCAGAGGCCTCATCTGTGGCCCCAGGATCAGGGGCTATATCACCTTCCCAAATCACCATGTTATTAGTGGAATCATATTCACAGCGCTGGGTTACTGAAGCACCAGTGGCAGTACACTTCAAGCTGCCGTTTATAAAAGACGAACTGGGATCAAGAGGGTCTTGCACCAAGACGTGTTGTGCTTCAGTGTTACCGTCATTTATCCAGACCATTTTCCATTCTATCTCTGGCCAGCCAGATGGATAGGCAACTTTGGTGGCTGATGGCGGGTCAAACACATGGGCTCCCTGGTTGATTGTTACAGTGACAGTTGCGTTATCACAATCACCAGTGGAATCACAAAGCTGATACTCAAAGGTGTCTGTGCCACTGTAATCCGCATCTGGCGTGTAGGTGATGGTATCATCAGATGGATCTTCCGAAGTGCCTCCATCGTTTACAGTTGCAGTGCCATGGGAAGGGTCTGTTGATACTGAGAGGCTCCCACGTGGGCCATCCCCTAAAAAATCATTATTAAGGACGTCAATCTCAACAGGAGTATTTTCCTCGGTCTCCGCAGAATCATCTACGGCATCGGGCAACTGATTTTCAAAAGCCCCTATATCACATGCTGAAACACCATCTCCATTGCCATCTATAGGTCTTGCAACCTCTCGCTGGTCAGTTGTTACACTAACCGGAAGCCCAGAGCAATCTCCTGCTGCATCGATGGCATCGGAACCTGGAAGAAGTGCATGGGTCTTTGTGAGCCCGCCGTTGTCTTGAAGATCTGAGTCGAGATTTAAGTTGCCACTTGTAGCAGTACCATTACAAGTTGCATCGCCAAACCAGTTGTGACCCCTTGCCTCAATATTATTAGCTGGCGCGCAATTACCAACTCCACCCGTATTCTCTGCAACTATGGAGCTATAGATGTATAAATAGTCTTCATTGTAGATACCGCTTGCGCTTCGAGAATTATTCCCTGTAGAAGTATTATGAGTAATAGTTGAATGGATTACGTATGTATAAACCTCGTAACCATTAAAAATACCAGCACCTATGGGTGCGGTATTCCCTGAAATAGTGGAATTAACCAGAGTGAGTTCGGCAAATCCATCAGCGCCAATACCACCACCTTTATCACTGCTGGTGTTATTTGTGATGGTAGAGTTTATGATAGTTAGACCGTTGGCACCATATTCTCCAACTCCTCCTCCGAGGGAAGAAGCGCTATTGCCAGTGATTGTGCAGTTAATCAAAGTACCCGAACCACCTAGAATTCCTACTCCACCTCCAATGTGCTCAGAACCGCCCTTTATGGTCATATAGTCCAGGGTTAGTTTGCCATTGTCGTTAGTTGTAAAAATACGAAACTCAGACGCATTGGAATCCCTTTCGACAGTGGCTCCATTTCCCTTAATTGTGATCTCTGAACTAACAGTATCTAGTGGGGATGTGAGAGTAATGGTACTGCCTGCTGGTAATATAATTGTGTCCGCCCCGCTGCCGGCAGTGCATCCACCTGTAGCAGCGTCATTATTGGCAGATGTTATGGCATCCGCTAGGGTACAATTTACATTGTCAACATTGATGACTGCAGCCGTTGATGTGCTTGCCGTGGCAACAGATAGGGCTGCGGCCATAAAGGTAGCTTTTCCTTTAGATGAAATACTTTTGCGCTTTTTCCGCGATTTAATTTTCTTATTTTTTAGCACATCTTTCTTCTCCATCCTTCATCCCCCTACCACAATTAAATCAAAATACACGAGAAGTGCGACAGCATACCCATTACTCATCAGCCTTCATTGATTCTTCACTTGGAAATGTCACAATTCGGTGAATTATATACAAATTTTAAAAATCTTCCACAATTAAAGTTGTTATTTTAAGAAGCAGAAACTACGCACTTAGGAGGTTTGAAATAAGAGGGAAATAGGATCGGGTAAAGAAAATGATTGTTTTAAGTGGGCGCTAAAAAAACGAGGGTAAAAAAGGGGGGGTGTAAAAAAGGGAAGAACTCCAAAATAAAGCTCCTTCATAACAAGACTCTGGCAAGTATTGGTGGCTTCTTCTAGAACATATTACGCGGCCTTTTTTACAAAAACCCTTCGTGCTGCCCTCATACCTTTTAAATGGCGCACAAGCCTTTCTTCTCGAAGCCTTATTAATGCACCAGGGCTTCCCACTGCATGGCCAAATTCCTTTAAAAAACTTCTGGCAAAAGACAAAAACCCCTTTGGCTCCATGCCTATCTCTTTTATAAGCCGGGGAACATTGTCCTTGATATAACCTCTGCCCTCTTTTCTTAGGGCCCTGCCTGCCCAGTCAACAAGCTCTAAATAATCTTTAAAGGAATAGGGAATTGGCGGTTCATCTCCTTTTGCTTCATCTTCAAAGGACATAAGTTTTTCTTTATCGCGACCAGAAATCCTGTCCTTT
>JAADCZ010000110.1 GCA_013154175.1 Thermodesulfobacteriota bacterium | reverse complement strand
TCAGTCCGCTGGCACAGTTCTGGCCCCTGCTGCAGTGGCAACCCCTGCACCAGCTCCCAAGGCAGTAGAGGAGAAGGCCCCTGCCGCTCCTGAGCCAGAGAAGCAGGAGGTAAAGGAAGACAAGCCCCAGCAGGAACAGGCAGAGCAGCCAGCTGAGGAAGAACAGGAACAGAGCGAGGAAAAGGAATAAGGCTCTACCTTAGAAGGATAAGTCGAAAAGGCCGTTGCCCAAAAGCAACGGCCTTTTTTCTTTCAAAATTCCTATCTCAATGGGTGGCTCCATGGTTGGAGCCATATCCTTTAAAGGCTTTCCTGGATCTGTTTCAGGGTGGTTTCAAGGTGGCACGCAACATTGTGGTTGTGGATACTTTCGTAACTGGTTGTGTTGACCTCTATAAGGCCGTCTGAGGCAATTTGATTGCCAAGGCTAAGGCCAACCTGCCGTGCAACTAGCCGCACGGTATCCTCGGCAAACTGAGGCTCTCTGTGGGACTTTAACACCAGCTCGGCTTCATCAGGCCTTTTTAAAAGGTCCTGACACGGATGCAGGCAGGAAGTAAGACATTCCAGCAAATCTTCATAAGATGGTTCATTTCCATCCCGTTCAACCCGAAGCCAGGTAACACAGCGCTGGGAATGGGTGGGGTAGGGCCATTTGGCCTTGTCGCCAAATAGACCACCGAGATAGACCTGGGTGCACGGGCACGCAGTAATATGCACTAGGGCAAGTCCAACAAGAGACCTTTTCCTATTTTCCCCTTTTTCCTTGGAAACGGTCACGTCTGCTGAAAGTTTTATGGAATCAAGAGAGATCCTTTTGCTGATTGCGGTTTTCCACCTTAGAGGCATCAGCCCTTCCAGGGATATCCGGGCAGTCGAACCTTGTTGTTCCTCTAGAATTTTTTGGGCAAGGCATTCTGCAAACTGGCAAATGTCACAAAATTGTTCCTGGCACAGCTTGCTGATTTGCTGCTCCATCCTGGACATATGGATACCCCTAAAGCCTGATGGTAAATCTACATAGATGGCGCTGCTAAAAGGCATGCAGCCCTCAGGAAGGTTTATCCAAAGGGTCTTGTCTGTAATTCCCACCCTGTTAATCGGGTAGGGAAAAGCTGGGCGGGTTTCAGGTATGTCTTCGCAGGAGTCTATGACGCGTTGGTGCCGGGACTCGTCAAACTCTGGTCTTAAATCAGGCCATTTTTCTTCAGGGAAAGATACCAGTCTTGAACACTTTTCCATTTTTCTCCCTCTTTGGCTATGAGCCTTTTCATTTGAAAAAGATTTTCTCTTTCTTCTTGCATATCATTATCCAGGGCAGTCTGGATAAGTTTTTCACAGATGTCCATGGCCCTTTTCTTTGAAAAGGTTGACCAGCAAAGATTTTCACCGTGAAGCCTGCGGTGGGTTACTATTTCAGGAACGAAGTAAAGGTCAAATTTGACAGCCAGATTTACGAAAAAGAGCCAGTCCTCACCTAGAGAGATGGAAGGGAAACCTCCGGAGTGAACAAATGCTTCCCGGGTGATTGCAAAGGAGGATGGAACCAGGCAGCACCAGCGAAGAAGGTTCGAGAAGATGGACAGCTTGCGGTCAAACTCATCTCCAGGAATAGTGAAAGAGTCGTTCATGCCTAAATTCAGCGTCACTCCAAAGGAACAATGGCCTCCTCGACAGAGCGGGGCAAGCAATGTCTCTACATGATTTGGAAGCCACAGGTCGTCTGAGTCTAGGAACATGAAAACATCTGAGGTGGCTACAGATGCCCCAAGGTTTCTTGCCCTTCCTGGCCCCATGCCACCCCCCTTTATAAGGATTACATCAGGCAATTTCTTGAAAATGGCCTCAGAGGTTCCATCCCTTGAGCCATCGTCTATGACAATTATTTCATCAGGGCGTCTTGATTGGTTTAGTGCAGAGTCTATGGCTGCAAGCACCATTTGGCGCCTGTTACGAACGGGGATTATGCACGCTACCCTTGGAGCGCCCATTTGTTACCTGGCGGAAAGATTTCTGCCGCCTTCCTGATTTTACCAGAAAGAAAAAACTCAATATAATCCTGAATCTTCGGAATCATTTCATCCAGATAGGCGCCAATTTCTTCCGGGCCCGCAGTGGTCAATGTTTGGCAAAACATACACTTTCTTTCTCCACCACCAGTGGAAGGAAGACCAAAGTCTTCCAGAAGATGGCGGGCCGTGTCTTCTTCCTGAAAATCGGAGTAGATGGGGTATTTGGTGGAAATGCCAAAGTGTTGGGAAAGGTGTTCCATCCGTTCCATGAAAACCGGTGTCTGTTCAGGGTAGTATGCCTGTCGGCTCGCATATCCGGCCAAAAGGAGGGGGACGTAGTTGGTAACGCAGTAGATGATGGCCTTGGCGTGCATACCCAGTTTGCAAGCAACACAAACAAGATTTTTCCCGCCAAACTTGGGCATCAAGATTTCATAGGTGTCCAGCCACAGGCCCTGGAAAAGCCTTCCCATATCAAGTTCCACATAGGTGGATTCAGGGCATTCCTGACGATCAGGGACCTGTTTTACAAGGATGTCCCTGGCCTTTTCAAAGCGCCTTTTGGGAAATTCAGGGAATCGGGCCATGCCGTTTAGCATGTGAATGAGATGAATCTTTCTGGGACGCTGAATCTCAGGGTGGTAGCCGGCCATTGCCAGGGCATAAAGGGCCAGACTGTCTCTGCCCCCTGAAAAAAGTATGGCTACATCTTGTTTTACCACAATATCTTACTCCTTTTTTATGACCTTGTAGGTGACAAAGAGCTCACCTGTGGAGTGTTCCACATGAGAAGACTCAAGCTCTAGATGCACAAAGGGGTTTCTAATTTCAGCCGGGCCGTTTATCAAGGGTGTCTCTTTGTTGGCGCCAAGTAACTTTGGGGCAATGGTAATAATGAGCTTGTCCACAAGATTTTGTTTGAGTGCGTAGTAGTTGAGCCTGCCTCCCCCTTCAATGAGGAGCTTTCGGACGCCTCGAGCCTCTAGGATTTGAGTGACGTCGCCAAGGTCAAGCTCTTGAGGGCTTAGCATCCCGACTGGAAAGACCTTGGCCCTCTTTCCAAGGGACTCTGAAAGTCTTGGGGCCACCTCTTTTTTTGTGAAAATGAGAGGGTATGGTGGCTGGCTGAAAATCTTTTTGTCTGCTGGGATATGCCCGCTCATTGTGATTATGGCCCTAATCCGGTTGTCGGGGACTTCACCTGAGGTGATGCGGAACTCTGGGTCTGCCTCCCGCAGGGATCCTGCCCCGAGAAGAGTTGCGTCTGTAAGTTCCCGCCACCTTTCAAGGTGATGTCTATCCTTGCTGCTTCCGATACCCGCAGGAGTTATCTTGCCGCAAAGGGTCTGAACGCAAATGATGTAAGTTTGCATAAAGAGGAGGCTTTTTGGGTCGCCTCTAATTTTCTAGTTTGCACCAATGACCTTTATGGTCTGTCTGGCTATTTCAAGCTCCTCATCTGTAGGGACAACGAGTATATGGACATCACTGTCACTGGCACTGATACTATAGGCAGGGGCCTTGTCTGACTTGGGCTGCTCGTTGAGCTCCTTGTCGAGCCTTATTCCCATGTGTTCAAGGCCTTCACACACCTTCTGACGCACGAGGGTCGAGTTTTCTCCGATACCAGCGGTGAAGATTAGGCAATCTGGCCTGCCTATTACAGCCATGTAGGAACCAATATATTTTTTTATCCTGTAACAAAAAAGATCAATTGCAATACGAGCATCTGGGTCACCGGCACTGAACCTTTTGGCAATGGAACGCATGTCACTTTCACCACACAGCCCCAGCAGACCGCTTTTTTTGTTGAGCAGATGGTCTATGTCGTCAATGTCCATGCCAAGGGTCCTGTTGAGAAAGAAGATAATAGCAGGGTCGATGTCACCGCACCTCGTCCCCATTACCAGTCCTTCAAGAGGGGTGAGTCCCATTGATGTATCGACACACTCTCCATCCTTTAGGGCCATACAGCTGGCCCCGTTTCCAAGATGCAGGCAGATACATGAAAGGCTTGAATAGTCCTTATTGAGGAAGCGGGCAGCCTGCCTAGTTACATAGCTATAGGATGTGCCATGAAAACCGTAACGTCTTATGCCGTGTTGTTCATAAATGTCCTTGGGAATGGCATAAAGATAAGAGTGCGGTGGCATTCCCTGGTGAAAGGCGGTATCAAAAACGGCTACCTGGGGTACATTGGGGGCATGTTCAAGGGCAATCTTGATCCCAAGGAGATTTGCAGGATTGTGAAGAGGTGCCAGGGGAATAAGTTTTTTTATGGTTTCAAGGACATCTTCATCTATTAGTACGGCCTTTTTAAAGGATTCACCGCCGTGTACCACCCTGTGACCAATTCCATACAGATGGTCGAGCTGGTCGAGGCCTGTATGTTTCTTTAAAAGGGCGGACATTAGATCCAGGGCGGCCTTGTGATCAGGGATATTGGCTTTGCCCTCGATCAGTTGCCCCGAAGGGTCCACCAGATGATAGGAACCATGGCCCGTTCCTATCTCTTCGATAAGGCCGTGGGATAGCACATGGAGGTCCTTTTGAGAAAATATCTTAAATTTTAGGGAAGAACTTCCTGAGTTTAATACTAGGACCTTCATGAAAACCGCCTAAGGGCTCGACTTGGCCTTATATAGCCTAAGCGTATGAGTGTAAAATAGACCATTTAGCGGCCCAACCTTCTATCTGGCAGAATGTTGGCTCCACGATGGAGAAGGTTGGGCCCTAACAGGGGATTTATCTAAATGTTTTTTATGGCCTCTACAATGGCCTCGGTATCTATTCCATGCATCCTGTAGAGGTCTGCCGGCTTGCCAGATTCCCCGTATCTCTTTACGCCAAGGCAACGAAGTTTCTGGCTGATGCCATTCTGCACGAGAACCCTTGCAGTAATGGAACCTATGCCTGTTGTTACAACATGGTCTTCAACAGTGAGTAATGGCCCGTTTTTCGCCGCTTCAATGATGGCTTCCTCATCAACCGGCTTTATGGATGCCATGTTTAATACACTTACCTGAATGCCCATTTCCTGCAATCTTTCCCAGGCCTTCATGACATAGGGCATCGTGGCTCCATAGGAGATTATGGTGGCCGAACCTTCCTTGCCACGTCTCAGCCAATCGGCCTTGCCTGGTATGAATTCATAGTCCTTGCCAAAGAATGGTTTTCCATCTAGGTCCAGGACCATGGGCATTTTGGACCTTCCCATACCAACGAAACAGTTACCAGTAGTTGTGGCCACATAACGGACGATGCGGTCAGTCTGGTTTGGATCTGCCGGCATAAATATGGAAAATCCGAAGAGGTTCTCCATGAGCCCAATGTAGTCTATGCACTGATGGGTAGGGCCGTCCTCTCCCACGTCGAGACCGTTATGGGTGGAGACAACCTTGAGATTTGTCTGGTTCTGATCACTCAGCCTGTGTTGATTATAGGTTTCGCACACGGCGAAGACGCCGAATGTGCTAAAGAAGCTCACGAAACCGTCCCTTGTCGTGACGGCTGAACATACGGCTGCATGATGTTCCTGTATCCCCACTTCAAAGAAGGCGTCAGGGGATACGGAATGAAAGCCCTTCATTTTGACCGAACCTTCAAGATCGCAACTAAAGCCAAGAATTTTGGGCACCTGGCCTGGCTGATTGTTGGCCTCCGCCAGTGATTTGAGGGCGTTGCCATAGGCTGAACGGCAATCTGTAATTGTGTCCGCATCGTAGACTATGGGCTCTCCAGGCTCTATGTGAGGGGTGGGCATTTTCCTGTAACTATGGGCTACAGGTGTGATGGTGTGGGCCTCCCTCTTCTTTTTCCACTCGTCAAGGAGCGACGGAGAAAGCCCTATCTCAGAAAGGGCCTGTCGAGCCTGGTCTTCTGGCAAGGGAGAACCATGATATTTCTCTTTGTTTTCCATAAAAGAGATTCCCTTGCCCATAATTGTACGGCTGACCACAACGACTGGTCTTTCTGGGTCCAAGTCTTCATGGAGGAATGCCCTGCGAAGTCCCTTGTAAAGTTGCTGGAAGTCATTGCCATCTGCCACGTAGACAACATTCCAGCCAGCTGCCTTATATTCATCCCTCACCCGCACAGGCATAACCTCCTCGGTGCTGCCGCCAATCTGGAGGTGATTTCTGTCAATGATGCAGATGAGATCTTTCAATCCATATTTGACTGCAAAGCGGCGTGCTTCAGCCACCTGCCCCTTTTGTTGTTCTCCGTCTCCCATGAGGCAGAAGGTCCTGGCATCTTTTCTGCCTGCAAGTTTGGCTGAAAGGGCAAAGCCGTCTGCTGCAGAGAGTCCCTGACCAAGATTTCCTGTATTCCATTCTATTCCTGGCACTCCCTGCTCCACATGACCGCCAAAGGCAGAGCCGGCTCTGCGAAATTCTGTGAGAAAATCCTCTTCAGGGAAGTATCCATATTCACTCAAGACTCCATAGACCCCTGGTGAGATATGGCCTATGCTCACTACAAATTTGTCCCTTTCTTCCCAGTCTGGGTTCGAAGGGTCATGTTTCATCATGGCGTAGAGTAGCAAAAGCGTATGGAGACTGGACAAAGATCCGCCAGGATGCCCGCTTTTTGCGAGGGTTGTGGAAATAATGATTCTGGCGGCACACCTTTGCCACATTTTGGCAAGGGTTTCTAGTTGTTCGCTGCTGAGTTCTTTCGTACTGGTAACGTCAATTTTAAACATTTTTAGGCCCCTGTTTTTGGCGTTCTAGGCAATTTAGCTCTGGCTATCAAATGCCTTTATGACTTCCTGAGTAATGTCAGTGCCTGGCGCCACATAGTAAAGACCTGGCATGTTCTTTTCAAGGATGATGAGGTAGTGTTTTTCCTTGCCGATTTTATTCACAACCTTTTCCAGCTTTTTAAGGATGGGCTCCATCCTCTTGGCCTCGGCCTGTCGCATTTCATACTGGGCATCGTCACTCTTGTCCTTGAATTCCCGCAGCATCTTCTTGTACTGCCTCTCCTTTTCAGCCCGTGCCTCTTCACTCATGAGGGGAGCCTTTTTCTCCAGATCCTTCTTGAAGGCCTGAAGTTCTTTTTGCTTGGCCTGAAGCTGACGCTTGAGGGATTCAAACTTCCTGTTCAGCTCCTTCATGGCCTTCTTGCCAGCCTTGCAGTTTCTGACGACCTTTTGCATGTCGATCACCGCAATTGCCTTGGTTTCGGCAAATGTACTGGCGCTGACAGAGAATAAGAAGGCGATTGTCGCCAAGAGTATTAAAGCAGGGTATGAAACCTTTTTCTGGATCATGGGCGTTAGTCCTCCGCAAAAAAAATGGCCACACCTAATTTTAAGTGTGGCCTTATAGTGTATAAGCAAAATGAATGACGTAAAGAAAAAAATGTAGATGTATAAAAAAAGAAGAGATTATCGGTAAATTACAAAGTCGTCTCGCCTGTTCTTGGCCCATGCCTCCTCATTGTGGCGGGGATCAAGGGGTTTTTCTTCACCAAGGCTGATTATGGTAATCCTGCCTGGGTCAACGCCCATATTGACCAGGTAATCCCTTGCAACCTTGGCCCTCTTCTCTCCCAGGGCCAAGTTATATTCGTTGGTTCCCCTTTCATCACAGTTGCCCTGAATTTCAACCTTTATGTCTGGGTGATCCAGCATGACCTTGGCATTATGTTCCATACGGCTTCTCATGTCTGGCCTAATGGTGTAGCGATCGAAGTCGAAGTAGATAGGCAGAAAAGGGGCACTGGTTCTGCCTTCACTGATAGCTGTCTGGCTTCCAGGCTCCCTGATGCCCTCACTGTCCACAACGCCTTCCTGTATCTGGCTCTGAGCAGTGCCTGCCTGGTCCTTCTCGGTCTTCACCTGCTCCAGCGGAATCCCTGAGCCTGCTCCAGTTTCAGCCGTAGTGGGATTTTTGCTGGCACACGAAGTCAATAGAAGTAGAGAAACTATTGTGAGTGATAAAATGACAAATTTGTTTATTTTCATGTTTCCTCCATTAGATTTTTAATAATTTTCTTAAAGACGATAATAAGAAAAGTTATTTGCTGTTATTGTCTATTACTTGCCAACATATAGTTATGGCATGTAACCAGTTCAGTTTAGCAAAGCCAAGGCAAAATTCAACTTGAAATACCTAATCAGTGGCTATCATTCAGGTTACAAGGGCCATGAATTTCAAAGGCCACCAATCTCTTGTCGTTTCTTTTGCTCCAAGGGGCGGTTGGTGACGCCAATATCTGGCGCTTTTTGCATCTGTCCATCAGGGGACGCAGGTGTTTTAGGTCTTCTCTCCTGGCTATGAGTATCTTTTTGCCAGGCCTTTTGAAAAACTCCTCCACATTCTCTGGCCTGTCTAGATTTACAATAGGTCTTGGTTGGTGCAGGTAAAAGCTTACACTCGCCATGTTTTTGGACATGGCAATGGATTCGGGCGGAAGGTCACTGATGATTTTTTTGAGTTTCATTATAAAGGGTTTCATTGGTCTATTAAGCTCTAGCAAGCACTCTTCAAAACCGAAAAAGCCGCTCATCAACACATACACTGCAATCATGGTGCCTGCTAGGAGTCCCTCGCACCTTTTTTTCCAAAAACATCCCACCACGAGGCAGATGATCATTGCTGCCGCACCAATGATGCCGGTTATGGCGACGGTTGGAACCAGGGCAGGAGGTGGCACGTAGTTCCACATGCTTTCAATAGATGGCAGCATAAATGGCACGTACAGGGCCAAGAAACAGATGGCTAGCACCAGAACTGCCTGGGAATAGATACTGAAATCTCTTAAACGTTTAGAACCCGGATTTGTAAGGAATGTGGCGATACCCAAGGCCAAAAAGGGTAAGATTGGCAAGATATAATAGCTTCGCCTTGACGTTGATAGTGTAAAAAGGACAAATATGGCGAGGCTGCTCAGGGCTACCCATTTATCATTATTGTCCAACTGGCGCCAGGCCCTGAATCTATCCAAGGTGAAACCCAAAAGGAGAAAGAGCCATGGCACCATCAGAAAGGGCACGTAGTAGAGATATATGTAGAACGGCTCCCTGTGATCGAATGCCTTGAAGAAACGCAGTATATTTTCTCTAAAGACCATGTATAAGCCGTGCTGATGGTAATTGTGCCCGGTTAGGCTGGCATACAAGAAGGGAATCAAATAAATCACCACTGCAATGACCAAGGCAAACAGATTTTTCATGTTTGCATGGTGTCGCAGACGTTTTTGCAGAAACATGTCGCACAAGGCAACCAAAATCGGCACGGCAACAGCTGTAAGACCCTTGAAGTGGGCCCCCAGGGCGCAAATGACATAAAAGACCAAATAGGAAACGAAGTCAGTCCTGTCCCTTCTATGGATGTACCAGGATATGGCCAACATGATGAAGGCAAGGTTTTCCATATCGGCCGAGGCGGTTCTTGACCAAAAGACAAATCCAAATGAGGTAAGTAGTAGGGTGACGCTCAGATATGCCACCTTTTTATTCCACAGTTTGTTACCCAAGAAAAAGGTACAGATAAGTACTGTCAGCCCTGATATTGCGCTTGGAAGCCGTGCGACCATTTCATCCAGTTGTTGAAACAGGGGTACTAGCGCTGCAATGACCCAATAGGTGAACAGAGGTTTGTCGAAGTATGGTTCCCCATTGATTTGGGGGTGAAAGAAGTCATGGGTAAGTAACATCTGTCTAACCACTTCTGCCCATCGCCCCTCAGAGCCCCACAGGGCCTTACAGCCAAGGTTGAAGAACAGAAGAAAGGCAGCAAGGACGAAGAATAGAGTAGCAATGGCGGCATTTCTATCAGCCATTCCATTTTCATTGGAATGTTGAGGTACTCGGTTCTGTCTCTGCATCTTTTCTCCGCTTTTGGTCTGTCTAAGCTAAAGAATTTTATTCTCCATCAAACTATGAAAACCGCCTGTATCTAAATCCTCACATTGGACATAGTGTCTACAAGGCTTCTGTATCTTTTGGTGTATACAAAATCACTTACTAAACTTTATGGCTTATTACCTTTAGTGATGCATGTTGATGAGTCTAATAATTAGCACCATCATGTTTTGTTTTAGTTTGCATCAATCGTGAGTAAAAGCAAAGTGTAAAGATTAGTGTAAAATTAAACTTATTGCTCTTCAATGTAAGTTTCTCATTTTTATTAGAGCAACTTTTATGCCCCTACACTTAAAATTTTCTACAAATTACCACCGAGAGAATTAGTCACCCAGTTGGGTATTACCAATGAGGCGACTATATTCCAATATTGAATTCTATTTAAATAATCAGATTTTTTTAAAATACAACGATAAAAAACGCAATTTGGTATTCCTGGGAAGAGATAAAGACAGGTTGTGAAAAAATGGACTATTTTACTATTTTTTAAGACGTAATCTTTCCGTCTCTTTGCGAATCTGTTCCAATTTTTTTAATTCGAAAGAGACACGATTTCTTTCTTTTCTTAGCTTTTCCTTTTCAGCCAGACATTGTCTCTTTTGCCTTTTTAGAGTTCGAATGGTCTGTTTGCACTTCTTGTATCGCTCTTTTTCCTTTGTATAGGCCTCAAGTATCTTTTGGTTATAAAGATACCGAGACTTGCAGGTTTGTTCCTCCAAAATGGAACGATACTCAGACCTATCCGAATCGAGGAACAGAAGATAAAAAGCAGCCTGGCATTTGTGGCCGTCTGCCTGAACAGCCTTTTTCAACATTGCCACAGCCCCTTCAACATCGCCTTCTCCTAAAAGTAATTCGGCTTTTTGTATAGGGGATATTGTGACAGGCTTTTTTTGTTCAACGTTGTTCAGACAGCAACCACTTAGAAGAACGCCGCTTAGAGCGGCAATAATAAGAATACGGCTGTACCTTTTCCCTCTGTTACTGCCAACTCTTTTGGGGGCGGACTTTCTATCCAAATTTTACCTCCATGGGCTGAAATTATTTGTCTGGCAATGGTGAGCCCTAAACCACTGCCACTTTGTCTTGGCGCAGTCTTTGCTTGGTAAAACTTTTCAAAAACTCGGGCATGTTCGTCTGGCTCAAGGCCAGGTCCCGAGTCTATAACAGCTATTTGAACGAAAGCACGTTTTTTTTCAACTTTTTTATCAACGGCAATTTTTATGGCACTACCCTTAGGGCTAAAGGTAATAGCATTGTCGAGAAGGTTTAAAAGTACCCGCTCCATTCGTTTTTTATCTAGTTTAACCCTGAGATTTTTATCAGAATTTTCAATTATTATGTCCAAGTTTTTTGCAGAAAGAAGCGGTGCAACATTTTCCGTGACAGTGTCGATTAATTCTGCCACAGAGACCGATTTCTTGTTTAGGTTCAAAAGACCAGCCTGCATCTTGGATAGATCGAGCAATTCCTCGATGAGTGCCTTGAATTTTTCCATGCTGGTATTGAGGACCTCCACGAGCTTTGCCTGTCTGTCATTCAGTTCACCAATATCTGGCTCCCTGAGAAGTCTTGTGGCTTCAAGCATGGCGGCTAGTGGAGTCTTGAGCTCATGGCTGGCCACGGCGATGAAATCGGATTTTAATGTGTCTAGTTCCTTCAAGCTCTTGGCCATGTTGTTGAATGACTTGGCCAGTTCCCCCAACTCGTCATTGGTTATGACTGGGATCTGGTGGTCGAAATTTCCGCTTCCAATGGCATCGGTGCCCTTCTGCAAATAGAGAATCGGCTTTTTGATATATATGTATAGTGCCCAAGGAACAAAGAGTGCAGCTATGAATGCAATGAGCATGAGAATGATGGTTCCATCCTTCACCTGGCTGATGACCCTGGAAGTCTCCAAGGAGCGTTTTTTAAGGCTGACTTTCTGGATAATTTCAGCCTTCTTCAAAAGCTCCATCAAATGGAAGGCAAGTCCCTTGATCTCCTGCTCCCTGGCCTCATCTGACAGATTTGGTCCCTTGGTGCCTTTGTCTGGCCGTCCGATTTTTCTTTCATAACTTATGATGATTTTTCTCAGCAATTGGAACGTTTTTTGAAACTCTATTAGATTTTTTTTCAGAGGAGGTGAATCTTCGGCAATGTCAGGAGAAAGTTTGTGCTCGAGGTTAGAGATAATCTGCTTGACCTGTTTTAGAGAGTCCTTTTTGTGCAAGATTACCAGGCGCCTCGCTTCAGCCTCCAGAGATGGCACAAGATTTTTGGCATTTTCTAAGGATGAAGATATTTCAAGATTTCGTTTAAAATATGTAGAAATGGTATCCTCTATTCTGTAAATGGAATAGAGTGAAAAGAGGCAAGGAACAATCAAAATGAAAAGGAGAAATAAATATCCAGCTAGTAGTTTTTGATATAGGCTAAATGGTTCGAAGATTTTCATATTAACTTTTTGTCGTTCAATGCCAATAGATATAATTTATAAGATAAGGAATTAACATAGGGTTGTACATATGACAAAGGAAAAGCAACAAAAAAAGATTATTCGCAAAACAAAGGCCAGGATTTTACTTGTCGATGATGAAGAAAATATTCTAGAGGTAATGAAAATTAGGCTTGAACTGTTGGGTTATGAAGTAATTGCAACACAGGACCCAGAAGAGGCCCTAGAAATCTTTTCCGAAAATCCAGACATTGAGATACTCCTGACAGACCAGCGCATGGAAAACCTTTCAGGTCAGGAGCTTATGTCCAAGTGTTTGGAGATAAATCCATATTTGCAAACCATAATCTTTACCGCCTTTGGCACCATAGAGCAGGCAGTAGAGGCCATGAGGGCAGGGGCCTTCTCCTATGTCACAAAGCCAGTTGACCACAAAGAGTTGGAGGTAAAACTGGAACAGGCCCTTGAAAAAACATCCTTGCTTAAGAAAGTGCATGATTTTGAAGGATTAATCGATGGAAAGAGCGAATTTTGCGGGATTATTGGCAAAAGCCCCAAGATGAAATCTGTTTTTAAACAGATTCTCCAGGTCGCTCCCACCGATATCACCGTGGCTGTCTTTGGAGAGTCAGGGACTGGAAAAGAGTTGGTTGCCAGGGCCATCCACATGCATAGCGGTAGGGCAAAGGGGCCCTTTATAGCCGTAAACTGCGCTGCAATCCCTGAATCCTTGTTGGAAGATGAGCTTTTCGGCCATGTCCGCGGGGCATTTACCTCTGCCGTGGGCTCCAAGAATGGAGTGTTTGCTTCTGCCGACACTGGAACCCTCTTCCTCGATGAAGTTGGGGAAATGGCCGAGTCCATGCAGGCGAAATTGTTGCGGGTGTTGGAGACCGGAGAGGTAAAGCCCCTGGGTAGCGACAGGGTGCGAAAGGTGGATGTACGGCTAATAGTGGCCACCAAACAGGACTTAAAGAAGATGGTGGCTGAAGGGAAATTCAGGGAAGATCTCTTTTACAGGATTCATGTCGTTCCGATACATATGCCGCCTCTAAGGGAGAGGAAGCAGGATATCCCCCTTCTTTTCGGTCATTTTCTCAAAAAGGCCATGCAAAAGACCAAGAAACTCATCAACTGGGTCGATGAAGATATACTCGATGCCTTCAGAATGTATGATTGGCCTGGAAATGTCAGGGAGCTTGAAAACATGGTGGACTTTCTTGTGGCCATTGCCCAGGAAGACATTTTGAGCTCCTCCCTCTTGGCTGCCACTCCCCTTGCTGAATATACTTCAAAAATTCCTGTTGTGCCCCTTAAGGAAGCACGATATGAGTTTACCAGGAAATATCTTGAGAATTTACTGAAAATCACCAAAGGGAACATCAGTCTTGCTGCCAAACATGCCGGCTATTACAGGGCAGATTTCTACAAACTCCTTGAAAGGCATGAGCTTGAGGCGGAAAGTTTCAGGAAAAAGCCAAGAAAAATTAGTACGTCCGAACTTTCCAACCTCTGATTTTTCTCTTGAATTTACGAATTTTCGCGAATCCGTGGCCGGTTTTTGGCACTCTTGATTGCATTGAATTGTTGCCAAAACCTGAAAAGGTTGATAGTTTGAATGAACCTCTATTCAGTTAGTAGGTTAACAGGCAGTCAGGAATTCAAAGAGGACTTTTTGTGAAATTAGTAACTGGCTTCTTGAATGCAGTGGATGAGAAAGGAAGCACATCAAGGGGAAAGCTGCGTGAGCAGAAAATGCGGATAGTCGCCGCATGCAAAGAGCGGATTCATACAGGCCGTTCGAGTCGGATCTGGGTGACTTGGACGGCCTTTAAAATTTTATAAGCTAATCTAAGGAGGTTGTCGGTGATGAGCGATAAACCATTTATTCTGTGGTTTGAAGAAATTGGGATTGAAGATGTTCCCTTGGTAGGCGGCAAGAATGCATCCCTTGGTGAGATGTATCAGCATCTTTCAGGCAAGGGTATCAAGGTTCCTAACGGTTTTGCAATTACTGCCGAGGCCTACAAGCACCTTTTGAAAGATGCGGGCATCGAGGCTGCCATACGAGAGGCCCTAGCTGATCTTGATACCAGTGACATAAACAATCTGAGGGAACGTGGAAAGAAGGTCAGGGAGATTATCCTCAATGCCAAATTTCCAGAGGATCTGGAAGAGGAGATTAAAAAGGCCTATGCCAAGATGGAGGAGGAGTATTATCCAAATGTGGACGTGGCCGTGCGTTCTTCGGCAACTGCAGAGGATTTGCCAGATGCTTCATTTGCAGGTCAGCAGGAGACATTCCTAAACATCACCGGCACCGATGCCCTGATAGAGGCTTGTCATAAATGCTTTGCCAGCCTTTTTACCGACAGGGCCATTTCCTATAGGCATGACAAAGGTTTTGGTCACTTTGACGTCTACCTCTCAATAGCCGTTCAGAAAATGGTCAGAAGTGACAGCGCCAGCTCAGGCGTTATGTTTACCATTGATACAGAAAGTGGTTTTGAGGATGTTGTCTACATCACGGGCGCCTGGGGGCTTGGAGAGAATGTTGTCCAGGGTGCAGTCAACCCCGATGAGTTCTATGTTTTCAAACCCACTCTAAAGAAGGGTTTCAAACCCATTGTCACCAAGCGTCTTGGTCTCAAGCAGTTCAAGATGATCTATACGGATGATCCTCAGGAACCGGTAAAGAACGTTGAGACGACTCCTGAAGAAAGGAACACCTTTGTCCTTTCAGATGACGAGATTCTGAAACTTGCCAACTGGGCCTGCATAATTGAAGAGCATTATGGCAAGGCAATGGACATAGAGTGGGCCAAGGATGGAGACGGCGAAAAGGTTGGAACCGGAGAGCTCTTCATCGTACAGGCAAGGCCAGAAACCGTTCACTCCCAGAAGGCCACCAACTACATGGAGACCTACAAGCTCCTTGAAAAGGGCGAGGTCTTGGCAACTGGAAAGGCAGTGGGTGAGAAGATTGGTCAGGGCAAGGCCCATGTCATCAAGGATGTCAGCCAGATCACCACATTCAATGAGGGAGAGGTCCTGGTAACCGACATGACAGACCCCGACTGGGAGCCAATCATGAAGATCGCCTCTGCCATCGTCACCAACAGGGGAGGCAGGACATGCCATGCTGCCATTATTTCACGTGAGCTTGGAATTCCCTGTGTCGTCGGTACAGAGGACGGAACCGAGCGCATTCCAACCGGCGAAGATGTAACCGTTTCTTGCGCAGAGGGTGAAGAAGGAAAGGTCTACAAAGGTCTTCTCAAGTATGAGGTGGAGCGCATCGACTTTGCAAACGTTCCCAAGACAAAGACCAAGATTATGATGAACGTTGGAATTCCAGAGCAGGCCTTCTCCCAGAGCAGGATTCCAAACGATGGAGTCGGACTTGCCAGGATCGAGTTCGTCATTAACTCCCACATAGGTATTCATCCACTGGCCCTCATCAACTATGAAGAGCTCAAGAGCAAGGCAGCCAGCGATGAGGAAATCAAGAAGGTAGTGGAAGAGATAGACAAGAGGACTGCCGCCTACAAGGACAAGTCCCAGTTCTTTGTGGACACCCTGGCCCAGGGTATCGCAACCATCGGTGCTGCCTTCTATCCAAAGGATGTTATCGTCCGCATGTCCGACTTCAAGAGTAACGAATATGCCAATCTCATTGGAGGGCAGCTCTATGAGCCAGAAGAGCACAACCCAATGATAGGCTGGCGCGGTGCATCCCGTTACTATTCCCCCACCTTCGAGCCTGCATTCGCCCTTGAATGTCAGGCCTTCAAGAAGGCAAGGGATGAGATGGGGCTTTCAAACGTCAAAAGCATGATTCCCTTCTGTCGTACAGTGGAGGAGGGCAAGAAGGTCATAGGCGTGATGGAGAAGTATGGTCTCAAGCAGGGCGAAAATGGCCTCGAGATCTACGTCATGTGTGAAATTCCCAGTAACGTAGTCCTGGCTGATCAGTTCGCAGAGGTCTTTGACGGCTTCTCAATAGGCTCCAACGACCTGACACAGCTTACCCTTGGTCTCGATAGGGATTCAGAGCTCGTGGCACACATTTATGATGAGAGAAACGAGGCTGTAAAACGGTTGATTCGCCAGGTCATCAAGACAGCCAAGGAAAAGAAGCGCAAGATAGGAATCTGTGGACAGGCTCCAAGTGACTTCCCAGATTTTGCAGCATTCCTCGTTGAGTGTGGAATCGATTCCATGAGTCTCACCCCAGATACTGCAGTCAAGACAAGGCTGCTGGTTGCAGAGAAGGAAAAAGAGCTGGGGATGAGCTAATATAACGGCCTAAAAGTCAGGTAAGTAAAAAGGCGGCCTAAGTTGGCCGCCTTTTTTTGTTTAAGAGACTTTAGGGGTTACAGCCTAGAATAACACCCCGTTTTTAAGTGAAACAACGATCCCAAGGCCGGCAACGATGACGAACCAGGCAATCATGGCGGTGACAGCCTTTTTGCCAATGGCCGGATCGATGGTAGCCACCTCGCCAGCCTTCACCTTTCCTGCCTGATAGGCGGCAATGGCTGGGAAGTAAAGGACAAAAAGCCCCATGACAAAGGTTGCGAAGAAAAGGATGGTGCTAGGCCAATCTGGATTCACTGGATAGTTATAAATGGAATAGCCAGACAAAGACATGTGTTTCATCCTCAAGGCCTCCCTGGCGCAACTCATGGTAAAGATGGTGAGAAACATGAGTCCGGCAGCAGGAAGGGCCCTTTGCCTTGGCTTTGATATGGAGGCCCCTATGAATGCAGTGGTGATGAACCCCAAGATGGCGCCTGCCAGGAAGAATGGGTTTCTGGCAAAATGAAACTCAGCGGGAACAAGGCCAAGCCACCAGAAACCTGCTCCTATTGCAAGGGCAGATGCCCAGAAGGCCAGCCACGCCCCTTTTTGCCCCACATAGTCCAGGTATTCTTCGTCATAATCTTCCCTTCCGTGGAAGTAGGCTGCATAGAGCATCAGGAAGACACCTGTCACTGCAAAGGAGGGAATGATAAAGTGCAACAGTCGCCCCAATTCAATGGCGTGAAATTCGCCCCCTGCATAGGATACGATTCCACTTGGAGAAACTATCCAGTCCTTCCAATGCTCTGGAACCAACTGCTCCATGGAAAGCATGTGAATAATCAGGGCGGTGCACATAAGAAACCCCGCTGAGACCCATGCCCATCCAGTTTTTACACTTGTAAGATCAGCCTTTTTGTTTCCTAAATAGAATCCGTATGCCGCGTAAAAGGCCAGGGTTATGACTACAAGGAACATGAGTGCCCAAAAGGCGGACATCGTCGTGGCAGTGTACCAAAAAGGATCATAGATAACCTGAACGAAAAGGAGCGGGGCAACTCCTAATACAATGGCAATGGATAGAGAGACCGTCAGCACCCTGCCAAGGGCCTTTGATAGCCTCAGGCCATATTTGTTTTTCTTCCATATTTCCCAAATAGCCACAAAGGTGCTTCCCACAACGAGATTGACCATTACGATGTGGAGTGCAAAGGTCAATACAAGGAGAAACTGAAAGATTATTGGGTAAAAAGGGAGTCCGGCTGGGTCCCTCATTGTGTTTAAGTAAGTTGCAATGTCCATTTGTTACCTCCTTACTATGGAAAAGAGATATTCAGATGCAGCCTTTCTGTCCAAATCGTTTCCGGCAAATGGCGGCATGTAGGGATAGTCTCCAAGGGACTCAAGTAGCCCTTCGATGTCTTCGGGAGACTCAGGTGAAAGATTTTCCAGAAGCTCTGGCAAAGGTCTAAGCTTGCCAAACCGGTCCAGGGCATGGCAGTTGCCACACTGATGGTGGACGATCACATTACCTGCCAAGAGGAGGTCCCTGGAATTTTCAGGGTCTATCTTGTCTGGTTTGAAAAAGAGGTGGGTGAGAAAGCCTTCTTTGTCAAACTTGGGAATTTCCGCCTTGATGTGTTTGGCCGGTATATCCCTGGCAACAATCTGATTGCCATACATATATTGGTCGATGATGTATGGTCTTCTGATGCCTTCCCTGAAGCCTTCCCCTGCACCTATTCCCATAAAGAGAACCAGAAGGATGATGACTCCGCTTACAGGGCCTGCAAGTTTTGGCTTTACGATGCAGCAGATGACAAACCAGACGAAGACTATAGCGTAGGCCAATGCAGCGATGTTAATTAGATGGCTGAGGTAAGGAAGGCTTTCATCGAGCCATAGCTCCTTTGCATGGGGTGGCAGTTTGTAGAGATACCAGGCTGCAAATACAACTCCGGCCAGCATGCCAACCACTCCCCACAGACCAGCTGTGCGAATGATCTCGTCCTTGACCTTCTTGTTTTTGATGGTGCTGGCAACTATGGCCGCATAGACGCCTGCTATGCCAAACATGAAGGCGGTTCTTGTAAATAGCTGTGGCCAGTAGGTTTCGTTGAAGAATCCGTCGAAAAAGCCGCCTGTTTCCACCCATTTTCCAGCAGAGAGCATAAAGGCCAGAATGCCTGTGATGATAACCATGCTTATCCAGGCAGCCCATGCGTAAAGCCAGCCCAGCATCAGGTGGCTTTTGGGGTCAATCTTGCCTATCGTGTAGTAGTAGACATAGATGGCTGCGATTTCGATGATGAAAAATACCCACTCAGTGGCCCATCCCCAGACATAGTTGTGAATGAGGCCAGAGATCCCCCTAGGGCTGGCCACTGTCGCAGCATACCAGATACCAACCCCCGACAGAGAACCAATGACAAAGCAGAAAATCAGAATCAGTAATGAAAATTTTTTAATAAACTCCAAAAGCTCCGGCCTGTTTTGTTTATAGGCCTTTCGTTCCACATATACGTTGAACCAAAAGGCGCCTGTGGCCAAATGGCACGGTAATATGTGGAAGGTGGCTATCAGGGCAATAACGAGACCTGACGTAAAAAAGGGCACTTCCCAGAATGGATACATAGGTTAACCTCCTTATTTAATCCCATGACTGGATTATCAATGAATTTGACCAGAGAAGTCTCAATCAAAAAGTTTCACAATATAATTATCGATCGGGAGTTAATTTTTATTAAGAAGATTTTTGTAAAAAATTTTAGAAAAATTTTTAATGCCAGCCTAAGGTAGTTCCAGGGAGGATGTGGCTGGTAAGTGGCTGGCCAAATGTGGAGATTTTTTCTATAAGGAGGCAGGAAAGTATTGACGGTACAGGGGTGGCGTTGAGGCCACCCCTATACATAGATGCTTTATTGTTACCCTCTTTTGAACGAGCTGACAGTTTCGTGGTTTTTCCTAAAAGAAAAATGTGACCACGCCCAGATGTTCGTCCCGTCCATCGTTATGAGAGTGCAGGTTGGCGTTCGAGATATGCAAGTATCTGTAGCCTATCTCTATTCCACTTTTAAAGGAAACACCCATGGCGGCAAGTAGTGAAAATTGTTGAGCAGCCCCGAGCTGTCTGCCATTGATGTTTGCCCTAGACAGAAAATGTATTCCTGCCCCAAGGTCAATGTATGGCCAGATACTATCAGATCTGTGGCATTCATACCTGAATACAGGTTGGAATCCTACGTCGAGGGTGGTGTCACTATTATCCAGGATGCCGGTATCCAGTTCCAGTCTCATGAAACCCACGCCATATTTCCAAATCTGCAGATATTTGGGGAGCCAGTATGCGCCAACGATCCTTAGGGCAGGGGAGCCATTGAAGGTAGAGCCCAACTCGAGGGAGCCAGACCACTTTCTTTCACTCCTTTTAAGTTCCATGGCGTATATTGAGGAAACCATAAAAAATACCAGAATAAGTACCACCGCAACTGCAACTTTTAATGAATCTTTCATGATCTTCTCCTTGTTCACATAATCGAATCAAAATGAAAGAGAGGGTTTACTTGAACCACAATATCCTGGAGTTTTCCAAGGGAATCCTGGCCTCGGGATGCCTAGGGATGATTCTTGGGGTGTAGTGGGAAAAGGGCCGATCGGTTACGATTTCAGTCTGATAGAGGTAACCGTTGATGGCACCTTTCAATGGTTCCTTGGGTACCATTTTCCAGATTTCCGGTTCGCCATCTTCATTAATGGGGTCTGCATAGCACTGTACCTCAATCATTTCCGTATCAAGACCATCGAGATAGACCTGCAACTTTACGATATAAGATCTTTCACTTCGGTCACATTCGAGATTGCCAAAATATATACCTTTCCAGTGGCGGTCTATTGATCTTTGCCATTCATGCAATTTCTGGCCTAGTTCCCCATTGTTACGGGCCCTTTTGCTAAAGGCCCGTGCTGCAGGAATGTAGTATTCCTCAACATACTGTCTCAACATCCTGTTGGTGGAAAACTGGGGAGTGAGCCTAGACATGCTGGCCTTCATCATTGCCACCCATTTTCTTGGGATGCCCATTTCGTCCCGTTGGTAAAATGTTGGAATTATGTCATTTTCCAGATGCTCATACAGCTCATTGGCTTCGATCCTGTCCCATTCAGGGTCGTGATCGTGTTCCTTGCCGTCACCTATCGCCCAGCCGACGTCTGGCGAGTAGGCCTCTGCCCACCAGCCGTCCAGCTCAGAAAGATTGAGCCCGCCATTGACCAGCAACTTCATACCACTGGTGCCACTGGCCTCCCAAGGCCTTCTGGGGTTGTTTATCCATACATCCACCCCCTGGACCAGTTTCTTCGCCACCATCATGTCATAGTCCTGAATGAAGATTACCTTGCCAAAGACATCATCCCTTTTCAGAAAGGTGAACCACTGACGAATCATCTCTTTTCCAATGAAGTCGTTGGGATGTGCCTTGCCAGCAATGAGCAACTGCACAGGTTTGCCTGCCACATTGAGGATGTGGGCGAGTCTGTCTGGGTCAGTCAGCAAGAGTGTTGGGCGTTTGTATTCGGTAAATCGCCTTGCAAAACCAAGGGTGAGGGCATTTGGGTCGAGGATTTCGTCATAGGCATCGGCCGGAGCCTCCAGGCCAGATGCTGCCGCCTGCCATTTCAGGCGCTTTCTTACAAACTCGATGAGTTCCATTCGGCCCTTGGCCCTGAGCTCCCAAAGCTCCTCATCGGAAATTCCCTCTATCCTTTCCTTGATGGTCTCGAGGGTACCGAGCCATCTGTCTCGTCCGCAGACCCCTGACCACAAGACATCTGAATTTTTTGACTCCCAAGAAGGCACATGCACTGCGTTCGTGACATGACCAATGGGGATCTCTCTCAAGGGCCACCTGGGGAACAGAGACTTGAAGATGTGACGGCTCACCTTGCCGTGTAACCTGCTTACACCATTTATGAAAAGGGAGCACTTCATGGCCAGATACGCCATGTTGAAGGGCTCGTTGTCGTCATGGGGGTTTACGCGGCCAAGGGCATAGAATTCCTTCTCCTCCAGGCCAACCTGCTTTGAGTAAAGGCGGGCGTATGGGGCGAACATGCTGGCTGGATACCGATCAAAGGCGGCATCGACCGGTGTATGTGTGGTAAAGATATTTCCGGCCCTGATACAATTGACAGCCACCTCAAAGGAACAGCCAGTAAGTTTCATAAAGCCCTTTGCCCGTTCAATGGCTGCGAAGGCTGCATGCCCTTCATTCAAATGACACACATCACAGTTGAGTCCTAGGGCCTCTAGGAGTCTCCAGCCACCAATGCCCAGCGCAATCTCCTGCTGAAGCCTCATTTCCTCACCGCCACCATAGAGCTTGCTGGTGATACCCCTGTCTTGTGGTGTGTTACGCGGATCATTGCTGTCAAGGAGGAATAGTCTCACCCTGCCTATTCTGACCTGCCAGGTTTTTAGGATAAGGGTGCGGCCAGGCAGTTCCACATTTATTAGAAGCCAGTCACCCTGGCCGTTGAGCAGTGGCATGACGGGAAGCATGACAGGGTCGTTGTAGGGGTAGAACTCGAGCTGGTTGCCATAGGCATCCACGGCCTGGCGGAAGTAGCCTTGCTGATACAAGAGACCAATTCCGTAAAGGGGCACCCCAAGGTCATTTGCGGTTTTGAGGTGGTCGCCGGCAAGAATGCCAAGGCCTCCCGAGTAAATGGGCAAGGCCTCACTGAGACCAAATTCCATGCTGAAATAGGCAATACCAGAGACATCTGAAGCGGAATGGTTCTTCTGGAACCAGGCAGGCTGTTCCTGGGCCTGCTTCATGCGGTTTAACTGCCTTTTAATGAGTTCGAGAAAGGATTCGTCCTTGGCAAGTTCATCCAGTTTATCCTGACTCACGCTTTCCAGGATGAACCACGGGTTGCCAGTGGCATCCCACATTTCAGAGTCGATGCGTCGCCAGAGCTCTTCTGCGTTTCTGTCCCAGCTCCAACGCATATCCACTGCGAGCTCGGCAAGACCTTTGAGTTTTTCAGGAAGTTTACGGGGAAGGTACCTGCTAGGATGCATGGCGGTCTCCTTTTTTATAGAAAAAGTAATGCCACAAAGATGAAAGACAATAGGGAATCATGCAACAAAACTCACAATCTTCACCATCCGTGTAAGCCCCGCGGATGTTGCACCTTCACCATTCCAGATTAATATTTTGATTATGAAAATTTTATTGCACGTCTGTTGTGGGCCTTGCGCCATCTACCCAGTGAATGTGCTGAAGGAATTGGGCGTTGAGTTCGAAGGTTTTTTTTTCAACCCCAATATTCACCCCTTTCTTGAGTTTGAACGCAGGGTATTGGCCCTCGAAGAGGTGGCCAAACACAAAAGATTCAATGTTATATGGGCGCAGGAGGGCTATGGCTTGCAAAGCTGGATCCTGCAGGTGGGCAAGAACCTGGATTCTGGGAAGAGATGCCCGATCTGTTATGATGTGCGTCTTGAAAGGGCGGCAAAGGAGGCAAAAGAGAGGGGTTTCAGCCATTTTTCCACAACCTTGCTATATAGCAAATATCAGCGCCACCAGTTGATAAAAGAGATTGGGCAAGAGAAGGCTGAAAAATTTGGTATTGAATTTTATTATCATGATTTTCGCGAAGGCTGGCAGGCTGGTATAGATGAATCCAGGGCCATGGGTATTTATCGCCAGCCCTATTGCGGCTGTGTATTCAGCGAGGCAGAAAGGTATTCCAAGAGAATGAAACGACTAGAAAAACGTATGAATGAAAAGGAGGGCCAGGGCAATGAATCCAATGTATGAGATAGGCAAGATGCTTCTCATCTTTGGCGTTTTGATGGTTATCGCCGGTCTTTTCATGATGTTCCTGCCCAAAATTCCCTTAATCGGACGCCTACCAGGCGATATTGTCATAAGAAAGGGGAATTTCACATTCTATTTTCCACTTGCTACTTCACTCTTAATCAGTGTCATTCTTACACTCCTGTTTTCCATATTTAGGAAATAATTAACGAGCCATTTTTTTTATTCGAGTGGATAAGGCGGGGTTTTTTTGTTAAACTGTTTGTTTTCTAAAAAGTTCCGGGAGAATAGTTCTTGACAAGAAGATCTCTTTTGAAAAAATGGCTTTCTGGTGTATTTTTTACAGTTTTGACCTTGCCAGTAATTTCCTTCTGGAAGAGCCAGAGATACCGCCCGCCTCTAGAACGGCGAATCTCCCGGGTGTTGAAGCCTGGCCAATTTTTGGTAGAGCCTGAGTTTGTGCTGTTTGAAACATCCAAGGGGCCTGTGGCTGTATCACGGACGTGTACCCATTTGGGCTGCCGTATCAACTTTATCGAGGAAAAATCCATGTTTCTTTGCCCTTGTCACCAGAGCAAATTTACCAAATCGGGCAAATACATTGCCGGCCCGGCCAAGAAGGATTTGCAAAAGTTCAAGGTGAAGACATTGGAAAACGGTGCAGGTTACCTGGTGTATATCCCACGATGAAGAAAATTACCTATGGCCATCTTGCCGGCGCCTTGCTGCTTCTATCCCTGCTCAGCGGCTTCATAGTGGCGTATCAGTATGAGGCAGCCACGCCCTTTGTTTCCTCTGTGGCTATAGAGGCCGTTCTTCCCTTTGGCTCCTTTTTCAGATCCGTCCATTTTTGGACCAGCCAGCTATTTGTAGTCATGATGGTTCTTCATGTAATTGACCTGAGGCACAAGGTGGCGGATGGGGTTGCCCCAAGGCGGCTCAAGTTGCACTGGACCATAGTGGCCCTGGCTGTTCCCATAGGTATCTATGCCCTGTTTTCCGGTTATGTTCTGCGCTACGATGCCACTGGTCAGGCCGCTGGTGCCATAGCGGAGCATCTTTTCTTACGCATTCCCGTCTTTGGCGAGATTATAGACAAGATGCTCATGAATATATCTGGTGACGGCCTCAACAGGCTTTATGCAGTTCACATATTCGCCGGGTTCGTATGCTGGCTCCTTTGTACATGGTATCACCTTAAGAGGGTGCGAATCACTCTGGCTGCCTTTGGGCTTGCTCTGGCACTAACCGTGGTGTTTTGTTCAATGATCCGTGCTCCCATTGACTTGCCTGCCTTCAATGCCCATCTGATAAAGGGCCCTTGGTTCTTCTTGGGAATCCAGGAACTGCTTCGCTATTTCGACCCCCTGGTTGCAGGCGTGATTTTTCCTGCAGTGCCCCTGTTGGTGCTTTTTTTGCTGCCTTGGGTGCGAAATTCCATGTCCCTCTACACGCTTATTCTCATGTGGACATTTGCTTATTCAGGGGTTACGCTGATGTCACTTTTAAGGAGCGGCTAGTACACAATGGATCAGGTAGCAATAGCAGCTTTGATATCCTTTGCCCTTATCATCACAGGGGTTGCAGGGCTTTTACTTCCGGCACTTCCAGGTGCACTTTTTATCTGGCTTGGAATCGTGGCCTATGGTCTCTTGGCCCCAGGTGTGGACTGGTCCATATGGTTCTACGTTATCCAAGGTCTCTTGGCCCTTTCCACCTATGTAATTGACTATTTGGCAACGATATGGGGGGTCAAAAAATTCAAGGGGACGAAAGCCGGAGCCATTGGTGCAGTGCTGGGCATGCTGCTGGTCTTTGTCATTGGACCTTTGGGCATGATCATAGGCCCTTTTATCGGCGCCATTATTGGTGAACTCCTCGTAGGAGGCGAGTTGAGGCAGGCCCTGACCTCTGGTTTCGGCTCTTTCGTGGGTTTTATTGTGGCTGCCTTTTTGCGACTGCTTATCTGCGGTATCATGATAAGCTGGTTTCTGGCCAAGGTAATAGCCAGCGCCTCCATATCTTTCACTCCACCATTTTAATTCCCCCCTTTTTCTCCTTTTTTCCTTTGTTTTCGAAATATTTCAGACAGCCTTAATGAATTGATTTTAATTACCGATAAAAACATTGAATCGGTTCCAAACAGTTCGCAGAAAGGAGAAACTCTCGTGGATGCCAAAATAATCAACCCTTTCCTGGAGGCGGCCATGAACGTCCTCAAGACAATGGCCATGGTGGAGGCAAAGCCAGGGAAACCTTTTATAAAGAAAGACTCCACAGCAATGGGGGATGTTTCAGGGATAATAGGAATCACAGGTGATGCCCAGGGTTCCATGTCACTATCCTTTGAGTCTCCATGCATCTGTGCAATTGTCACAAATCTCTTTGGCATGCCCGTTAAAGAGGTGAATGACGAGGTCAAAGATGCAGTTGGCGAGATGACCAATATGATATGTGGCGATGCTAGAAGGAGACTCGAAGGGGTAGGGGTCAGTCTTCAAGCAGGAACACCCACAGTGGTGGCAGGGCCAAACCATTCCATCAGACATATACATACAGGCCCTTGCCTTGCTGTCCCCTTTGAGACGGCCAATGGGAAGTTTGTGGTAGAGGTGGCCTTCAACAAATAAAAGGCACTTGATGGCCTCCAACGTACCGGCACGAGGTGTAACCGCCTTTCAAGACGGGTAGACATAGATACGCCAAAGGCAGGGGGGAAATCGCCTATGCCACTGGGGATGCTAGGTTTTGGGTGCTGCGCCAATCTTATGGCAGCTCGAGGGTGATATAGAGTGAAGAGATAGAGGTCTTTGTCAACCCAATCCAGCTGATTGGCCAGATGGCTTGCCTTGATTGCGATTTTGTTCTGGACTTTTGCCCTCTAGGACCTGTGTGATCTCCACTTTTTTTTGGAACAGTTTGTGTGTAGATTGTTCCGTGGATGAAAATTGGATTCACAGGTAGGGCGCCAAATGAAAAATGAAATCGACACAAGGCTTTCCAGGCTCAGAAGGTCCCTGGTAGCCAGGGATCTTCAGGCAGTGCTTGTGACATGCCCGGAGAACAGATACTACTTGAGCGGGTTTTGGGCAGAGGATCTGGGGCTTGGCGAGTCTGCCGGTTGTCTTCTAATTACCAGAAATGAGAATCTTCTTCTCACAGATGGCCGCTATAAGGAGCAGGCCACTAAAGAGGCGCCGCTTTTTCAGGTACAACTTTATAAAAAGGGCCTTCCTGCCCTGTTAAAACAGCTCTTTCGTGACCTTGACATCAAAAGGTGTGGATTTGAGCCACCTTTTCTGCCTGTTGCCACCTACAAAAAGATAAAGCACGCTATTGTTCCGGCTACTCTGGTGGATTTCGGGGACCTTATATTTAAAATGAGGGCCATAAAGGACCATGAGGAGCTTGCCAAGATTGGTCGGGCCCAGGAGGTGGCTGAAGAGGTCTTTGCCGACATATTGCCAGAGCTGAAGGCCGGTGTGACAGAAAGAGAAGTGGCCTTTTTGATCCTAAAGGGGCTTTATCTCAAGGCAGATGGGCCGTCGTTTCCTCCCATAGTGGCATCTGGCCCCAATGCTGCACTGCCCCATGCCATTCCTGGAAATAGAGAACTCAAGGCAGGCGAACCAATAATCATCGATATGGGTGCCCGCTTGGATGGGTACTGTTCAGACATGACTAGGACAATGTTTATTGGCGAGCCAGATCCATATTTCAAGGAAATCTATAATGTTGTAAAGGACGCCCAGGAAGCGGCACAAAGATTCATCAGGGCGGGGATAAGGTGTAAGGATGCAGATGGTGCTGCCAGGGAGATAATAGAGCAGCGGGGCTTTGGCGAGTACTTTGTCCATTCCCTTGGGCATGGAGTGGGAATTGCCATACATGAGGCCCCGGCCGTATCCTTTCGAAACAGGAAGCTATTGCGGGCAGGAATGGTTATCACAGTGGAGCCTGGCATCTATATCCCAGGCAAGGGCGGTGTGCGTCTGGAGAATATGGCTGTGGTTGAGGAAAATGGATGTCGTCTTCTGACTTCATCACGGTTTTATTATGAGTTCCAATAAAGAGCAGCACCAGGCTGAGCTCAGCCTCACGGAACATCTGGCAGAGCTAAGGACGCGGCTGATTAGGTCTATCGCAGCCGTGGCAGTGGGCTTTTGCATCTCCTATGCCTTCATAGAGCCAATATTTGCCCTCCTTTCAAAACCCTTGGAAGAAGTGGTGCCTCCAGGTACGACTCTCATCTTTACCTCGTACCCAGAGGCCTTTTTCACCTATTTGAAACTTGCCCTGACCTGCGGAATCTTTTTGGCGAGCCCCTTCATCCTTTACGAGATATGGGCTTTCGTAGCCCCCGGGCTCTATCCCCATGAGAAAAAGTGGGCTCTGCCTTTCATTGTCTTCTCGAGCCTCTTTTTTGTAGGTGGTGCCCTTTTTGGCTACATCGTGGTCTTTCCCGCTGCCTTCAATTTTTTGGCGAGCTATGCAGGGCAGGATCTTAAGCTCATGCCAAGTGTCAGCGAATACTTCAGCCTTACCATAAAGCTATTGCTTGGCTTTGGAGCCGCCTTTGAACTGCCCATTTTTATGGTATTCATGGCCCTTATAGGGCTCATAGATGCCAAGATGCTTCGAAAAAACCGAAAATATGCCCTGCTTATAATATTCATCCTGGCAGCTATACTCACTCCAACTCCAGATGTGGTGAACCAGTGTCTGCTTGCGCTTCCGCTTCTTGTCCTTTATGAAATCAGCATCTTCCTAGTTGCCCTCATTGGCAAAAGGAGAGAATCTCCATAATGACCTCTTTGCTGTAATCGTTCTCTATTCCCCATATTTTTGATTGGAACAGGGCATTTTCAGCAATTTTTTCATGATCCCCTGGGGGAATATTCAGACCACCCAGGTTCTTTGGGCACTCAATGCTTTCGAGCCACTGTGCAAAGGTGTCCGCTGCCTCGAAGGCCAAATCCTTGATGTCCTTTTTGCCTGAGCAGGCAAGGCATTTTGCCCCGAACTGGGCCACCTTTTCAGGCCCCCTGTAGGTGGCCTTCCATTTCATCCAGCCTGGGAGCAGGGCAGCCAGGCCAGCTCCGTGGGGAACCTTATAGATGGCACTGAGGGCATGCTCTATGAGATGCACAGGGAAGGGATGTTCACCCACTCCCGCCCGTGTAAGGCCGTTTAGGGCAAGGGTTGCAGCCCACATGAGGGCAGCCCTTTTCTGGTAGTCATGGGGTTTGTCCAGACACCCTCTGGTTACGGTCATTATGGTTCGAATGAGCCCTTCAGCAATTTCGTCCTGTACTGGAGTGTAGGGATCCGGGCCGTTGAAATAGGGTTCAAGCAGATGACATATTGCATCCACGCCCCCGTAGGCAGTGTAGTCTTTGGGGACGGTAAAGGTAAGTTCCGGATTTAAAAAGGAAACCTTGGGGTAGATTGCAGGAGCACCAGCCGCGAGTTTGTGGCCTGTCTCCTCGTTGGTGATTACCATGAATCCATTCATCTCTGAGCCCGATGCGGCAAGGGTTGGAATGCAGACCACTGGAAGTGCAGTTTCAATCTCCATCTTTCCCTGAAATACATCCCATATATCCCCATCGAGTAGGGCTCCGGCGCTGATGGCCTTTGCGGTATCCATTACACTTCCGCCTCCAATGGCAACCACAAAGTCAACATTTTCCTTTTTGGCCATCTCTATGCCTTCGTAAACCTTGGAAAGGACTGGGTTTGACTGAACCCCTGTCAGCTCGATACATTCTATCCCCGCCTTTTGAAGCTCCCCTTTTACCTTGTCATAACCGCCTGATTTTTTGGCACTTTCCCTTCCGGTTACAATAAGGCACTTGTCTCCCAATCCTTTGACATTTGGGCCTATTTTGTCCAGGGCGTCGGAGCCAAAGACAATTTTGGTTGGATTGTGGAATTCAAAGTTTTCCATGGCCATGGACCTCCAAAAAAATTAGTTGAGATGTTACAATTTTAATATTAATCACGCTGAATCGAATTATGTATATGGTTTTTTATTTTTTCCATCCTTGCACATTGTTTGGAAGGACTTAGATTTTCTAAAATCAGTGAACCGTGACTTGTTATTGAGCCGGCTCGTGTAGTCAGGTCATAATGGATAATGCTGTGAAGCGAAGATAAATTCAAAAATAAGGCAAAATGAAGGAGGAAAGACGAAATGGCAGTAACCGGAGCGCACAAAATCGAGGCCCTTTACAAGAAGGCCGCCGGATTGAGAATAGATAAGAGCAAGGTAAAGGCAATAAGTGATGTTGTGGATCAGAAACTGTACGATCTTCTGGTGGTTGCCGAGGGCAATGCCCGTTACAACAATAGGGACGTCATCTGGATGTGCGATGTACCTCTTACCAAAGCCATGAAGGAATCCATGCAAAAATTCAAGGATCTGGAGGAAGAGCTGGAGCTGCAGCCAATCTTGGATCACTTGGCAACCCTGCCGCCCCTCAAGTATGCACTCGAGGAGGAGTTGGAGAAGAAATTGCCTGATCTGACTGGAACATTGATTTACGTAATGGCAAATATTACCAAGGAGTTTTCACCAAAGGATAAGATTATTTCCAAGGATGATATGGAAAGGGCGGAAAGAATCCTGAATCTTATGATATAGTCCCTAGTAAAGTCTCGCATTTTAAAAAGGACAGCCTGGTGCTGTCCTTTTTTTCTTCTCTCCACCGCCGTTTTTTCTTCAGATTAATCCATGAGAAAAGATTTAAATTAAAAAAGGTTGATGATAATGAATGAGCATTCAAATATTACTTGGCTGAAGAAGGCGTGGGGTCTAAAATTGATTTAAGTTTTTTGAACCTTTCAGAAATTAAAAGGAACACAATAGAGAACGATAAAAGATGGCGGACCTTGAATATCTGATACGTCGAGTAGCGTTAAAGGATCGAGAGGCCTTTAGCTTACTTTATAAGGAAATAAACAAGCGGGTTTATTTTTATATTCTCGGTCTGGTGAAAGATGAAACTGCTGCTCAAGACATATTGGCAGATACCTTCATCGAGATATGGAAAAGTGCTGCCAAATTTCAGGGCCGGTCTAAGGCCATTACTTGGATTTTGGGAATTGCAAGGAACTTGTCATTTAAGTTTTTGAAGAAGAATAGAACATTTGATGATATTGACGATCATTATGAACTCAAGAGCAATGAAGCAGAAAGCTTTGTGGATAAATTTGCCAATATCGAGCTGGTAAAAAAGGGCCTCGAGAGGCTATCCCCTAAGCATAGGGAAGTCTTGCACCTCGTATTTTTTGAGGAATTGCCATATGAGGAAATTTCAAACTTGCTAAAAATACCTTTGAATACGGTAAAAACCAGGGTTTATCACGCTAAGAAAGCACTTAAGCAAGAACTGAGCAGGGAAGATTGATTGATGGACAAGAAGCTAGACAAATTCATTGATTTAATACCGGATTATATAAACAACCGTTTATCAGAGGATGAGGCAGCCAGGTTTGAGGAGGCTTTAAGGGAAAGTCAGGAGCTGGAACAGGAACTTCGTGAAGCTATACAAATTAAAAAGGCCTTTGAGGCACTTGAAAAAGAGGTAGAACCAGCCTCAGAAAAAATATTTGAAAGAATATCTCAAGAAATTGGGCTTGAGGAAACAAGGGTGGACGGCCAGTTTCTGGCCAAGGAGCCTTCCAAAGACTGTGAGCCTGGTTTTTGGGACAGATTGAGGGAATTTTTTCAAATGCCCCAGCTTGCCTGGGCCATGTGTGCTGCCCAGGCGGTAGTGTTGTTCTTAGCCCTTCTTTATTTTCAGGGTATGCACTCTGGATTTGAAACCATGACGTCCAACAACCCTGTGAATAATGGAGTGGAGTACAACGTAATATTTAAAGGGGAGACAAAAATTAATGACCTCGTCTCTTTTCTTAGGAAGCATCACATGAAGATAGTGGATGGACCTACTGGCAAGGATCTCTTTGTGGTGCATGTCCCAAAGAGGGAGAGTGCAAAGATTTTAAGGGAATCAGGGCTGGTGGAGTTTTTGGCGCCTGCTTATTAAGAAGTGGGGGATGGCTTGTAATGACTCAAAAGCAAAAACACCTCGTATTGCTTGCAAGTGTTCTCATGATATTTGTAAATGGTCTTACATACGCTAGCCAGATTGAGCTTTTCAGCCCCAATCTGGACAAAATTATTGTTGGTAAACGCCCCGTTTTTAAATGGAAATGTGAGGATCATGGGGCTCAAAACAATATGTTGGTACTTCTTGACGGTACAGATGTTACCGCAATGGTCGAGTGCAATGGGAGCATTTGCTCCTTCAGACCCATACTGCCACTTCCGGCTGGTGATCACATCCTGGAAATCAGCTGGGAGAACGAAGCCGGAGCCTATTACACAGAAGCTTTTGGATTCAAATCCCGCCAATCCAGGGCCTTTAAGGAGATTTATTCAAAAAATTCTACAGGGCTGACTTATCAGATGGTGCTTAGAAAGGACGATATGCCTCAGCAGCCTAACTCGAGGGTTGATGGGGACTGGTCCAGCGAAAACCGGGTCAGTACCAACTATTGGACATTTTCAGCAAGAGGTGAACTGCGTTATGTGGACCAGGATCACCCAATCGAGTATCCAGAGAAAAAGGGTTTCGACCTCATAAGCTTTCTCCTCGAGTCTGTTTATGAAAGGGGAGACTTCCGAATGGACTCTCAACTTGGAGACATAATCGTCACGGAGTCCCAAAATACAGTGAACAATTATGCCAGAAAGGGCGGACAGATATTTTTAAATTACAAGGTCCTTGGCCTACATCTATTCTCCACCAACACTGCCCAATATTATGGCTTGCATGGGGGGCTGGGTGTTGACATCGATCCAAATGACAAGCTTTACGGGGTTTCTGGAACAGTAAGTCTTCTAGACAATCATGTAACCCTTCGCTCCATGTATGCAAAGGGTGGTGAGGAAGGCAGTTCCTTTGGAATTTCAACTGTTGAAGACAGGCGGCGTGGCAAGGTTGGGGGCTTTATTGCTGAGTCCAACTGGTTCAACTCAAGGCTTCGTATAACGGGCGAGTATGACATCTCCGAGTATGATGCAAGCACCAAGGATGAGTTTGGGCCTGAAAGTGACAAGGCGTACAGGGCCTCACTGGCATGGGACGATGCAACTTATGGCTTTTCCGGCACCTATGAATATATGGGGCCAGACTATGAAGTAATAGGCAATCAGGGGCTTCCAAAGAATAGAGAAGGGTTTTCCCTTGCCAGTTGGATAACCTCTGGTTTTCACCGTTTCGAGTTCATGTTTTCAAGATATAACGACAACGTTAAGGACAACAAGCTCTATCCAAAGGTCTATGACATCCAAGGGGGTGTCAAATATTCTTGGAACAAACTTCCTAACCTACCAATATCCATCTACTATCAAAAAGTCATCCAGAACAGCACTGATGAACCTGAATACACCCCGGAAATCTATTTCGATACAGATTCTGTTGGGGCAGATGTCTCTTGGCTAAAGGGTGCCTGGAATCTCAATTTTCATACTGCCTATTCCTATCAAAATGACAAGGCGCACGTATCCGGAGACACTGCCACCATAACATTTGTTTTTGCCCCGGGTTACACAGGAAATGTCTTCAGGTTCAATCCAAGTTTCAGCTACAACAAATCCATTTCCCACCTGAGAGATGTTGAGACAGATACATACATGGCCAATTGGGACATGGAATGGCAATTGACCGACAAGGTTCTTTGGTCCTTTGCAGGTAACTACAATATTACCGAGGCCGACGACGATTCGGTTGATCAGCAGAATCTAGATATCCACACTAGGCTCGCCTTTTGCATAATGCCAAATTGGAAACATTTCATCGAGGAGCCAACAGTGGGCATCAGGGGGCGTTATACGTGGCAGGATGATAGGGTGTTTGATAGGAGTGAGGATTCTTTCATGGTCCTGATTGATTTTACCACCAACGTAAACTTTACGTTTTAGGGGGCATCATGAAGAGATTTTTCATAGTCACATTGGCATTTGCAATGTTGCTCATAACAGAAGGGTACCTGTTTGCCCTAGGAGTGAGTTTGAATCCAAATCCTGCCTCGGTTGGTCAGCGTGTTAACATAGGCATTTCGGCAAGCTTAATGGCTGCAGGAACTACTGGTCCTCCACCAGTATATTGTGAAATAGTTGTAAATTATGGAGATGGAACCAGCGGAAAGGCCGTATGTCGCTCAGAAACTTGTAACGTCTATGTCAGCCACACCTATTTTAGGGCTGGAGAGTATGTTGTTCATGCCTATGTAAATCAAAGCAAGTGCAACAGAATTGCGCCATATCCCGACGGGCAAAATGAATTGCTCGTAAAGTGTGGCTCCCTTCGCTTCTCGAGCCCTTCAACCCTTCCCACAGGAGAAGTGGGCAAACAGTATTACCAGGTCCTCAGGGTGGTAGGAGGCCAGCGACCAATATACTATTCAGTGGTCAGTGGCCAGCTCCCTCCAGGGCTCTCTCTCAGTTCCCAGGGGGTAATCTCTGGTATCCCCACAGTCGAAGGAACATATTCTTTCATTGTGCGGGCTACTGATTCATGCCCAATGGGAAAGATGCACATCCAGAAGAATTTTGAGATCACCATATTGGGCCCGCCCCAGCCTCCGCAAGAAACGCCACCTGTTACCACGTGTCCGGAACTTACCATTACGACACCTTCCGCCTTACCAGGTGCCGAGGTTCAAAAGCCATATTCAACACGCATCACGACCTCGGGGGGGCAGTCACCTGTAACCATATCTTTGGCCTCTGGGCAGCTTCCACCAGGGCTTGTCCTTTCATCAAACGGGCTCATTACCGGCACACCCACCACTTCAGGCCTCTTTACCTTCACCCTTGTGGCCACCGACTCCTGCCCCTATGGAAGGCAGAGTGCAACGAGGACCTTTAGCCTGAATGTGGCAAGTGCTCCCAAACCACGCAACCTGTCGGTAATCGTGACCCCGAATCACGTCACCATACCAAGGGGTTTGCCCTCTCAAATGGAACTCGTCTATTCCTTTTCAGGGGATCATGACATAACCACCGACTTGACCTCGAGTGGTGGTTCATTCAAAGCTGCAGGCCGTGACATTGGCAGTGTTTCAAAGGCCCTCTACGCCCACGTCGTGGGAGGCAGGGCTTCTGTAAGGGAAGTGGTTATGATACCTGTCTCCGTGCTGAAACGGGCGGAAAAGCTTGGTACGACAAGGTTTTTTTATACCAGAAGATTTTCGAACACCCAGTTTGATCTCACTGCAAACGTAGAGATAATCATAACCACAGAGGCGGCAGCTCCATTTAGTATCTCACGTTTACAGTTATACTTTGAAAATAACAGGGCTGAAATCACTATCGGCAAGGGTCAGCCTTCACCAAAGCTCTTTGCAGAAATTCGTTATACGGGCACAGGGTTGCTGAAGGGCTACTGGGAGGTGGATGGCCGACCACTTTCAACTGTCTTTAGGCACATAAACTATGGCAGAAGCATAGTTCTGCAGCTTCCTGCAACAACGCCACTACCTACATTCGAACCAGGGGTTCATAGAGTAAGGTTCGTGATTCTTTCCCCTAAGTTCGACTTCGAATTGCCTCAGGCTGTCTATTTTGTAAGGGCCAAGTCCTACAATGTGGAATCCATCAGGCTGGTAAGGCCTTTGAATGGTGGTTCTACCACGTTGCCAGGGCTTACCTTTCAGTGGAAGCCCCTTGGCGGGGGGAACCTCTACGCCTACCTAATTGAATTCAGGGAAAGTGAAAGGTCCAAACCCCTTTATTCCGCCTATGTAAAAACCAACCATTACAAGGTCCCGGCCAAGATTGCTGTCAGGTATTTTTCATCCATCAATAAGGTCCTTTGGCAGGTGAAGGGCTTTAGCAAGCGGGGCGAGTTGATTGGTAAAAGCCCTGTTTGGACGCTCAAGTTGAATAACAAGGGAAGTTATGTCCCAAATCAGGTGATTATCACCTGGATGAAGGATGCTGGAGATTCAGTGGCTTCGGCCCTTGAAAAGCGCCTTGGCATCAAACTGCTCTATGAGACCGAGTTGGGAATGCTGGGCAAGGTGATGGGAGTCTTTTCCACGAAGGGGCAGGATGTTGAAGAGATTATCAAGAAGGCAGGCAAGATACCCGCTGTCAAGTCAGCAGGGCCCAACTATATTTTCACGCTCTTGTCCTCCTCGGCAGATCCCCTTGTGGAACGTCAGGCCATCTATGACGTGCTCGATATTTCAACCTTAAGAAGGCTTGAAAAGGGGGAGAAGACCCAGGTGGCAGTGATAGATACAGGCGTGGATGTGAATCATCCAGAGCTGAAGGGGGCGATTTCCCTTAAGGAGAACTTCATTCACGGAGAGCAGTTCAAACCAGAGATCCATGGCACAGCAGTAGCTGGAATAATTGGAGCCAAACGAAATGGTAAAGGCGTGGAAGGCATTGCCCAGAACGTGGCCATCCTTGCCCTGAGGGCCTGCAGGCAGATCCGGCCCGACAGCCCCAAGGGGCAGTGCTTTACCGATGCCCTTGCAGATGCCCTGGACTACGCCCTGGAACATGGGAGCAAGGTCGTGAATATGAGTTTTGGCGCCTATGTCCATGACAAGACCCTTGAGCCACTTATTTCTGAAGGTGCAAGAAAGGGTGTGGTCTTTGTCGCCCCTGTGGGCAACGACCCAGAGGTGGCGGAGCTGCCATTTCCTGCGCGCCTCAAGGACGTGATTGCCGTTGGTGGTCTTTCGGAAGATGGTTCCATGTATCCTAGCAGGAAGGTGTGTTCAAAGGCGGATATCCTTGCCCCACATGAAAAGTTGCTCACCACCATACCAGATGGGCATTACAATTTTCTGAGTGGAACTTCCATGGCCACTGCAGTTGTCTCTGGCCTCTTTGCCCTCGATCTTGGGCTGCCCCCAAGGTTTGAAGACAAACCCGTTGATTTGTGCAAATGGCTTCAGCAAACATCAAGGGTTTCTGTTTGCAAGGTCAGGCGACCAGGGGAGGGGGATTCGATAATCGGGGTTTCGTTGAACGAAATGGCCCACTAGGGTTTAGAAGTGGCCTCTGGGCCGCTTGAGGTTGCTGTGTAGTGGGCCCTTATATGCCTGCTTCCTGGCTAGGTTTCTGAAGGCCAGGTGTTTAGTATTTCCACGGCCAGAAGACAGCTTTTTTCCATATCCTCAAGCCTTATGAATTCCTCGGTGGTGTGCACCTTTTGCATCCCGATGCCCAAAATTGCAGTTGCAAGCCCCTTGCTGTTGAATATGTTTGCATCGCTTCCACCACCTGTCATCTCGAGTCTCAGGTTTCGATCAAGGCGCCTTCCAGCATGGAGCACTGCCCTTATTATCGGGTGATCTTCTGGAACATTCATGACCGGATAGTCATCTTCCACTGTGACTGCAACATAGGGAAACTTGTCTCCTGGCTCCCTTCTGAAATCGTCTGCAGCCTTGTAGAAACAGGAAAGGATATCATCCTGCAGTTTTTTCAGACGGTCCTGATGGTGGCTCCTGACTTCACCATCCACTGTTACCAGATCAGGAACGATGTTGGTGGCAGTACCCCCCTTTATTAGGCCAATGTTGCAGGTAGTCTCAGGGTCGATCCTTCCCTGGGGGGCCTGGGAGATGGCCTTTGCAGCCACCTTTATCGCACTCATGCCCTTTTCTGGGCTCAGGCCTGCATGGGCTGCAACTCCATGGATTTTGGCATGAAAACGTATGGCAGCCGGGGCCCGATTAATCACAGAATCCGGATCTTCTGTGTCGAGGGCATAGCCCGCCTTGGAATCAAGCAGGGATTCATCCAGGGCCTTTGCACCAAGAAGCCCTATTTCCTCGCAGGTGGTAAGGAGTATTTCAAAGGGGCCGTGGGCAATGGCCGCCTCCTTTAGACACATTACAGCTTCCAAGATAATGGCAATGGCCGCCTTGTCGTCCCCGCCAAGTACAGTTGTTCCATCGGATTTGAATACACCATTTTCAAAGATGGGCTTTATGCCCCTGCCTGGTTCCACTGTGTCCATGTGGGCATTGAAAAACAGGGGTTCTGCCTCTTTCTGCCCTGGGATCTTTATAATGAGATTGCCGGTGTCCGAGCCTGTATCGACTGCTGAGCCGTCTTCGAGGATCTTTGCTGAAGGAAGGTTGGCCTGAAACCAGTCCCTTATGAATGCAGCCACCTGCCCCTCGTGCCTAGAGGGGCTGTCGATACGCACGAGATCCATAAAGAGTTTTTGTAGCCTTTTTGTGTTGACTCTTGCATGTGTCATGTCAGCTATCTTCCCCCTTGGCACTTTTTTTCTCATCTGGCGGGAGCAAGGCCAGCTCCAGGACCTGATCCACAGAGACCACCGGGATGAACTCCAGACGTTTCCTAATCTGTTCAGGGATCTCTTCCAGGTCCGTGAGGTTGTTTTCAGGAATGATGATGGTGGGGATGCCTTTTCTAAGGGCGGCAATGGATTTTTCCTTGAGACCGCCTATTGGCAAGATTCTGCCTGTGAGGGTTATCTCACCCGTCATGGCCACATCCTTGTTTACGGGCCTTTTGGTAAAGGCCGAAACCAGGGCCGTGGTCAGGGTGATTCCTGCTGAAGGGCCGTCCTTTGGTATGGCCCCTGATGGGATGTGTATGTGTATGTCTTTTTCCTCAAAGTCTTCAGGCCTGATATTCAATTCCTTGGCCCTGGATTTTATCCAGCTAAGGGCTGCCTGGGCCGACTCCTTCATCACGTCTCCCAAGAGTCCGGTAAGTGTCAGATTGCCCTTGCCAGGCATTACCTGGCACTCGATGCGCATAACCTCGCCACCATAGGCTGTCCAGGCAAGACCTGTGGCCACACCCACCTGACTGTCTTCCCGAATGAAGTCAGACAGCACCTTTGGAGGCCCAAGATACTTGTGAAGATTGCCTGCAGTTACCCGAAACGGCCCTGAGTTGCCATCAGCCACCTTGCAGGCAACCTTTCTGCATATGGCAGCAATCTGTCTTTCGAGCTCCCTGAGCCCCGCCTCCTCGGTGTATTCAGATATTATGCGATCAAGAGCGTTGTCTGATATCTCGAGCTGCCCGGGCTTGAGGCCGCATTCCTTCATCTGCCTTTCGATAAGATACCTTTTTGCAATCTCGCGCTTTTCCTCTGGTGTGTACCCTGACAGCCTGAGGACCTCCAGCCTGTCGAGGAGCGCGGATGGTATGGTGTCGATAACATTTGCCGTAAGGATGAAGAGGACCTTTGACAGGTCAAAGGGAATCTCAATGAAATGGTCAGAAAAGGCGTTGTTCTGTTCAGGGTCCAGGACTTCAAGGAGCGCGGCTGCTGGGTCACCCCGAAAGTCTGCCCCAATCTTGTCCACTTCATCCATCATGAAGACAGGGTTTCTCGTGCCAGCACGCTTCATCTCCTGGATGATTCTGCCTGGCAAGGCCCCCACATAGGTTCGCCTGTGGCCCCTAATTTCTGCCTCGTCCCGCACGCCTCCAAGGGAGAGGCGGACAAATTTCCTGCCAAGGGCCCTGGCTATGGATTTTCCAAGGGAGGTCTTTCCAACACCAGGGGGCCCCACGAAGCAGAGAATGGGCCCCTTGACACTCCTGTTTAGCTTTCTTACTGCAATAAACTCGATTATGCGTTCCTTTATCTTTTCGAGGTCATAGTGGTCTTCATCCAGGATCTTTCTTGCCCGTTTTATGTCAAGCTTGTCCCTAGTGGTGACAGACCAGGGCAGTTCGCAGAGCCAGTCCAGGTATGTACGGACAAGGGCAGCCTCAGAGGAATCAGGGTGCATGAACTCGAGACGCTTTAGCTGTTTCAGCGCCTCTTCCTCTGCATGTTCTGGCATGAGCGCCTTGGTTATCCGGGATTTGTACTCCTCGATCTCCTTTTGCCGCTCGTCTATCTCTCCTAGTTCCCGCTGGATTGCCCTGAGTTGCTCCCTAAGGAAGATGTCCCTCTGGGTGCGGCTCATCTCCTCCCTGGCCTCAGACTGGATCTTGGCCTGTACTGCCGACACCTCGATTTCTCTTGCCAGAAACTCCGAGACCTTTTTGAGCCGTTCAATCGGGTGAAAGAGCTGGAGTATCTCCTGGGCCTCGGCACCATTCAGCTTCAGGTTCGAGGCCACGACGTCTGCAAGCTTCCCTGGGTCATTGACTGTGCTGAGTATGATACCCAGTTCAGGGCTGAAGATGTTCTTGATGTTAAAAAGCTTCTCTGCCTGCTCGCGAACGTGGCGCATGAGGGCCTCGGTTTCCACAGAGATCTCCACTTCCTCATCTTCAATGGGTTCCACCTTGACCTTGAAAAAGGGCTGTTCCTGCACGACTTCCAGGGTGCGCCCCTTGAGCAGTGCCTGTGTGAGTATCTTGAGTCTGCCATCTGGCAGCTGCAGTGTGCGCATTATCGCAGCTATGACCCCTGTCTGGTAAAGGTCGTCTGCTCCGGGTTTGTCGATTCGGGCATCCTTCTGCGCCACTAGATATATGAGTCTGTCGTTGGTAAGTGCCTCGTTTACCGCTGCAATGGAGGATTCGCGGCCAACAAACAGGGGCACCACCATTGAAGGAAATACGATTACGTCCCTTAGGGCCATAAGTGGCAGGCATTCCGGGATTTCGTAGCTCTCAGGTATATCCAGATCGAAGAGGTCTGTAACGGTTGCATCAAACTTCATTGGTTCCTAGCTCCTTATCTGAAGGCGTAAACAGGTGGCAGAAGATGGTGTGTCCTTGTGAAATTTCAACTGGCAATGGCTTTTCATCCTTGCATTTTTGGGTCGCGTGGGGGCATCGAGGGTAAAATTTGCAGCCACTCAGATTGTCCCAGCGGGATGATTTTACCTCGAAAGGTTCTTCAAGGTCATGGTCTGTCTGGCCAGTTCCACACATGGATGCTTCTGGAGTGGGGACTGGTACAGATTTCATCAAAAAGTCCGTGTATGGGTGATGGGGCGTGTCCAGGCCCTTTTGCACAAGGCCAAAACGTTCCTTTGGCATAATTTCCACAATTGCACCCTTATACATCACGGCAACCCTGTGGCTTACGAACTCAACAATTGGCAGGTCATGGGATATGAAGAGACAGGTAATGTTTCTCGATTCCTGAAGGTCCAGGATGAGGTTTATAATCTGGGCCTGGATGGATACATCCAGGGCAGAGGTGGGTTCGTCCATCACCACGAGATCCGGGCGTGTGGCAAGGGCCCTTGCAATGCCAATGCGTTGCCTCTGGCCTCCACTGAACTCATGGGGGTAACGATTTTCAATGCCAGGGTTGTGCAGGCCCGCCATTTCTAGAAGACGTCTGACTTCCCTTCTTAGTTCAGACCTAGGGCAAATGCCATGAATCCTCAAGGGCTGGCTGATTATCTGAAAGATGGTTTTTTTGGGGTTCAGTGAAGAAAAAGGGTCCTGAAAGACCATCTGGACCTTTTTACGAAACCTTTTCAGATGGTCACCCTTGAGGGCAGAAAGATCGATGCCCTCAAAGTTGATTTTTCCTGCGCTGGGTTTTTCTAGGCCAAGGATGAGGCGGGCCAGCGTGGATTTGCCGCATCCGCTCTCGCCCACGAGGCCCAGGATTTCCTGTCTGCGAACCTTGAGGGAAACGTTATCAAGGGCCTGTATCTCCATGGTCTTAGCGGAGAAAAAACCCTTCTTTACCCGGTATAGCTTGCTAACCCCTTGGATGGTACAGATGATTTCGTCCTTGTGCATATTAGAAAAGGGGTTTGCCTGTCATTTCCTTTGGCTGTTCCAGGGACATGAGTTTCAGTACCGTTGGTGCAACATCACCAAGGATGCCCTCCGTGAGCTTGACGCCCCGGTGCCGGTCGTCCACCAGATAAAGGGGGACGGGGTTGGTGGTGTGGGCAGTGGCTGGGCTGCCATCTGGAAGTTTCATTACCTCTGCATTTCCATGGTCTGCGGTAATGATAACTGCTCCATCAGTGGTCTTTCTAAAGGCCTCGGTCACCTTACCCACACATTCATCCACCACTTCACAGGCCTTGATGGCTGCCTCTAGTACGCCGGTGTGGCCAACCATGTCGCCATTGGCAAAATTGACCACTATTAGCGAATAAATGTTTTTCTCGATGTTTTCCACAAGTTTGTCCGCTATCTCCCTGGCGCTCATCTCTGGTTTGAGATCATAGGTTGGTACTTCTCTGGGGGATGGAATCAGGATTCTGTCCTCATTTTCAAAGGGCGTCTCCTCCCCACCGTTGAAAAAGTAAGTAACGTGGGCGTATTTTTCAGTTTCTGCAATGCGAAGCTGTTTGAGACCGGCAAGACTGATCTCTTCCCCGAGGATGTGTTTCAGCTTTTCCGGGGGAAAGGCCACTGGCAGGTCAAAGTGTTTGTCATACATTGTCATGGTTGCATAGGCCAGCAATTTTGGGCGATCTGAAACGTCGAAGAAGGAAAACCCCTCTTCAGTAAAGGCCCTCGTAAGTTCCCTGGCCCTGTCGGCCCTGAAGTTGAAATGAAAGATTGCATCCCCATCCTTGATGGGGCCCTTGCCTGTGGAAAAGGGGCAGCAATCGTTCTGAATCAGTATGGGCTTGATGAATTCATCGGTTTCCCCGCGCTCGTAGGCCTTTTTGACCGCCTCTACCGGATCGGTCTCAACACGGCCCTTGCCCCTGACCAACATTTCATAGGCAACTTCCACCCTGTCCCAACGGGTGTCCCTGTCCATTGCATAGAAGCGGCCACAAATCGAGGCAATGACACCGGCTCCGACGCCCTTCATGTGCTCCTGAAGGCGCGCGATGTAGCTGGCCCCACTGGTTGGGGGTGTGTCCCGGCCATCCATAAATGCATGTATGCAAAGCCTGTCACCTATTTCATAGCGGGCAGCCATCTCGATGAGTGCAAAGAGGTGTTCCATCTGGCTGTGGACACCGCCGTCTGATACGAGGCCCATAAGGTGAAGCCTTGCTCCAGGGCTTGCCTTGACCTTCGACATGATATCCTTGAGGGTGGGGTTCTCGAAAAAGGAGCCGTCCTCGATGGCCATGTTGATTCGCGTCAACTCCTGATAGACGATCCTTCCGGCACCAAGGTTCAGATGGCCAACCTCTGAGTTACCCATCTGGCCTGGGGGAAGCCCCACTGCCTCTCCAGATGCCTTGAGCAGGGTGAAGGGGTAGGTTTTGTAGTAAGAGTCAAGGTTTGGGGTGTTGGCAAGGCGGACGGCATTGCCATCTGTCTCCTCTCGCCAGCCCCAGCCGTCCATGATAACTAGCATGACAGGCCGAATCCTATTGGTGGCACTCATCTGATTCCTCCCTTACAAGCCCCTGTTTCGTTTTAACTAGCCTTGGTGCCTCGCGCCACAGACCCTCAAGATCATAAAATGCCCTGACGGGTTCGTAGAAGAGATGTACAACCACATCTTCGAAGTCCATTAGTATCCACTTGCCCTCTTCTTCGCCCTCGATACTTCTGCACTTTATCCGTTGCCTGCTAAGTTCCCTCTTCATCTTGTTGGCCATGCCTTGTACATGACGGGTGGAGCGGCCCTGGGCGATGATGAAGAAGTCTGCCACAGGGGAGATGCCGCGCATGTCCAGGACGATAATCTTTTCTCCCTTGTTGTTCTCTATCTGGTCATAGATTCGCCCTGCAGCCTCCAGACTGTCGGGAGCCTGGCTGGGGGGTGGGGAGTCGCTAGCCGATTTTTTTGGAATGTAAAGGTTGTTTCTCATAATGTAGTTTCTGACACTCTCCGGTACTAAAAATCGTATGGACCTATTTTTTTTAACCTTCTCACGTATGTCCGTGGAAGAGATTTCAATGGCAGTCGTATCTACTGTAATAATTGCACCATTTTGCCCACTTGCCAAATTTGTGGGACCCCTAAAATCCAAGGCGGGAAATATTTTTTTAAATTTTTCCTTCACCTCGTCCATGGGCACTGTGGGGCGTGAGACGATCACCAATGTGGCGAGCTCTGGAAGCCTTTGCCAATCCTTCCAGGAGTCAATCTCTATTGCTGCGTCCGTTCCAATAATAAAATAGATATCCGCACTGTGTCCCACAAGGTCTCGCACCTGTTCGAGGAGGTCAACCGAGTAGGAAATACCCTGGCGTTCTGCCTCCAGGGCCTTGGCCTCAAAGTGGTCAACGCCTTCAGTGGCGAGTTTGACCATCTCGAGCCTTTGTTCAAAAGGGCTGATGGGGCCACGTTTGTGAGGTGGCAAATAGGCGGGCACGAACCAGATGGTATCCAGTTCCAGTGCCTCATAGACCTCTTCTGCTACCCGAAGGTGGCCCAGATGGATTGGATCGAGGGTACCGCCAAATAGCCCTATACGTTTTTTAGGTTCTGATTTGTCCGTCTCCAAAGGCAATGAATTTCGTTGTCGTAAGCTCTTCTAGCCCCATCGGGCCATATGCGTGCAGTTTGGATGTGCTGATGCCAATTTCCGCCCCAAGACCAAGCTGGCCTCCATCGTTGAATCTCGTAGAGGCGTTGACCAGCACAAGGGAGGCATCTACCTCGTTGAGGAACCTTCTTGCCCTCTGGTAGTCGCGGGTGATGATAGCCTCGGTATGGTTGGAGCCATATTTGTCTATATAGTCCATGGCATCCTCCATCGATGGCACCACCTTGACAACCAGAATGAGGTCAAGAAATTCTGTTCCCCAATCCTCGTCCTTTGCCTCCACGGCGTAGGGCAAGATCTGACAGGTGCGCTTGCAGCCCCTTATCTCGACTCCAGCCTCCCTGAACCTTTCTCCGATTTTGGGCAAGAAGCTCTCGGCAATGTCTTCATGGACAAGCATCCCTTCCATGGCGTTACATACTCCAGGGCGCTGTACCTTGGAGTTGAAGCAGATTTCAACTGCCATATCCTCGTCTGCCCCTTTATCAACATAGCAGTGGCAGACACCCTTGTAGTGTTTGAGCACTGGAATCCTGGAGTTTTCAACCACAAACCTGATTAGGCCTTCACCGCCACGGGGAATTATGAGATCGATTTCTTCTTCCCTTGAAAGGAGCTCTGTGACTGCAGATCTGTCTGTAGTTGGCACAACCTGCACTGCCTCCTGTGGAACCTGATGCTCCTCGAGGGCCCTTTGCAAAATGGCAGCAAGGGCCAGGTTTGAATGAATGGCATCGGAGCCACCCTTTAGGATTACTGCATTGCCCGCCTTGAGACAGAGTGCTGCAGCATCTATGGTGACGTTGGGCCTGGATTCATAGATCATTCCAATGACGCCCAGGGGGATTCTGACTCGTCCAACCAGCAGGTCATTGGGCCTTTTCCACATCTTGGTCACCTCTCCAACAGGGTCGGGCAGGGCGGCAACCTCTTCGAGACCCTGGACCATCGAGTCAATGACCTTATCAGAAAGCTCGAGCCTGTCGAGGAAGGCGGAACTGAGCCCCTTTTCCTTGCCATTTTTCAGGTCCTTTTGGTTCTCTTGCTGGAGCTCGGCACGGGATTCCATCAACTTCCGAGCGGTAGTCAGGAGTACCTTGTTCTTCTGGTCGGTGGAAAGAACTGCAACCTTTCTGGCAGCCTCTTTTGCCTTTTTTGCCATTGATTCTATAACAGATTTGACTTCGCTCATGACCTTTCCTTTCTACTGCTGGAAATAAAAAAAGGGGAAACATAAGTTTCCCCTGATTTTAATATGGGCATGTCAGTTGTGCCAGTCCAAAGAGAGGTTATTCTACCTTTACCTCTATCTTCTTTGGCTTTACCTCTTCGCTCTTGGGTAGAAAGATCTTCAAGACGCCTGCATTCATAGTGGCCTCGATCTTGGAAACATCAACGTCTGGTCCAAGGGTGAAGGCCCTTTCATACGCCTTGCCGTTAAACTCCACATAAAGTGGGGTAATATCCTTGGGTACGATGTCTCCAATCTCTCCCTTGATGGTGAGGACGTTCTTGTCCACCTGGACGTCGAGATTTTCCTTTGGAACTCCAGGCATGTCTGCAAAAAGTACCACACCATCTTCCAACTCATATATGTCAACTGGCGGAGTGACCACTACTGGTCTACGCCTCTGGGCTTCCTGGGGCGTAGTGTCTTCGGTCTTGACTGCCACTTCTTGTCCCTTTACATCTGCCATTTTTACACCTCCAAAATATGTAGTCGAATTTGTTTTTTTGGATTAGTTAGTCTACCTTGACCTCGATCTTCTTGGTCTGCTCTTCTTCCTTCTTTTTGATGGAAATGCTCAGGATTCCATTCTTGTATTTTGCCTCGATGCTGGATGTATCCAGACCTTCCGGCAAGGAAATGATACGCCTGAACTTGCCGCTGAACCTTTCCTTCCTGTAGTAACCAGTGACCTTGGCATCCTCGCCAAGCTCCTTGGCTGTATCGCGGCCTGCTGCAATACTGAGCAGGTTCTTCTCGATGGTAAGGTCGATGCTTTTGGGGTCGAGACCTGGGGCAAACAGATATACGAGTACCTTGTCTGCGGTCTCGCCGATATTTACTGCTGGCATGGGTACTCTAGCTGCTGCAACGCCAGCTGGAGAAAAGTAGTTTTCATTGAATATTTTTTCCATTTCCCTGCTGAGCATGTCAAAATCCTGCCAAATAGGATCACTTAGGGAAAACCATGGTCTAAACATTGTCTCTTCCTCCTTAATTTTCCAATTAGTCAATGTTATTAGTATGCTATTAATTGGTTCATCTTTACGGTAAGCATCAAGATTGAAGAGTCAAGGGAGTGGAGGGAGAGTTTTGGAGAAATCTTACAATTTTGTTTGGTCAGGAAGCCTGGCAAGGCACAAAAATAAAAAAGGCCCTGAAGCAGGGCCTTGTTGGTTTTCTTGGTAAGATAAAGGGGACTATTAACGTTCCCTTTTTCCAGCTATGAATTCTTCTGTGCTCCTGCATGCCTCATCGTCTGTCATCTGCTGGGGTGGATGTTTCATAAAGTAGGCAGATGGCGATGTGAGTGGGCCGCCAATGCCCCTGTCGAGGGCGAGCTTGCAGCAGCGGATCGAGTCTATGGCCACGCCTGCTGAATTTGGTGAGTCTTCCACAGAAAGCCTTAGTTCCAGATGCATTGGCACATCCCCAAAGAGTTTTCCCTCCATGCGAATGAAGGCCACCTTGTTGTCCTTCTGCCAGGGCACATAGTCGCTTGGACCTATGTGGATGTTGTCTGCCTGAAGGGGTTCTGCCAATACTGCCTGTACGGCCTCTGTCTTGGAAAGTTTCTTGGAACGCAGCCTGTGGCGATTCAACATGTTGAGAAAGTCTGTATTGCCGCCTGTGTTGAGCTGATATGTTCGCTCCAGTTTGACACCGCGCCTCTTGAACAAATTGGCAAGGGTTCTGTGGGTGATGGTGGCGCCCAGCTGGGACTTGATATCGTCTCCAACTATTGGAAGGTTTTTTTCGTGAAATCTTTGGGCCCATCTTGGGTCACTCGCAATGAAGACGGGCATATTGTTTATGAAGCCCACGCCTGCTTCCAGGGCACATTCGGCATAAAACCTCACGGCTTCCTCAGAGCCAACTGGCAGGTAGTTGAGGAAAACCTCTGTTCCAGACTCCTTCAGGGTCTGGACTATCTCTTCCTTGGAAGGCTCGGGCTCATCGGCGATGACAAAGGTCTTGTCTTCTGGGTAGTCCTTCATATGTTCGGAAAAGCCGTCGAGGATCTTACCCATTTTTACCTTCACCCCGGTCTGGGGAATGTTTTCGCAGAAAACAGTGGTACAGTTGGGAGGGGCAAATATGGCGTCGGCCACGTCTGCACCCACCTTTCTCTTGTCTATATCAAAGGCAGCCACAACTTCTATGTCGCTGGGCTTGTAGCCGCCGATCTCCCAATGCATGAGCCCTATGGCATCTTCAGCAGATTTGTCTGCATAATAGTTGATTCCCTGCCATAGTGAAGAAAAGCAGTTACCTACCCCTGCCACGGCAATCTTAATCTTGGACATCTGTTAGTGCTCCTCCCTAAAACAAAAAATCTAGAAAGATTTTTTCAACTACTCTTCCGTCTCCTCAATATCGATTTCGGCCTCAAAAAAACTGTTACCGCAATCGTAGCACTTTATGTCTATGATTTTATTATCTATTATTGACACATATATTTCATCGCTGCCACAGGTGCATTTTTCCTGCACAGAATCCTTAACTAGCTGTTCGATCTGTGGCTGAATATCTGCAGGTATGTCAGGATCGAATGTGATTTTCACGTGTATCCTCCAAAGCCCTTGGGCCTATTTACATTGAACAGCACAAAAAACGCTAACTACACAGTCTAACAATTTATCTTATACTTTGCAAAACATTTTGATTTCATTTGATGAAAACGGCACATGTAACCGTCGAAAATCGTTGCAAAATTAATATATGAATTGAACAGGTGAAAAAAAAGGGGGCGATCTGAAAATAATCAGACCGCCCCCTTGGGGTTAACTTAAGTTAGAGGGGAGGGTTAGTGGGGCATGGAACCACCTGAAGCAGTCGCTCCTGCGTTCAGAAGCTCTTCATGTACGCTCACTGGGTATTTCTTGCGGAGCTTTTCAACGATTTTGTTTCTCAACTCCATCTGCTTCTGGCGCAAGAGCTTCTGTCTGATTTCCTGCTTAACCTCCTGAAAGGACCTCTGTTTGGCAGGCTTCTTGTCTTCCAGCTTGATGATGTGATAGCCGAAGGTCGTCTTTACGGGCTGACTTATCTCGCCCTTTTTCAGTGCGAAGGCAGCCTTTTCGAACTCTGGAACCATCTGGCCCTTGCGGAAATAACCAAGGTCTCCGCCCCTGGTCTTTGAGCCAGGATCGTCAGAGTATTTTTGGGCAAGTTTTGCAAAGCTTTCGCCTTTGAGCAATTTGGCCCGAATCTCCAATGCCTTCTTTCTGGCCTCTTCCCACTGTTTCTTGGTTGCATTGGCCGGCACCTTGATGAGTATATGGCGGGCCCGGACCTGCTCTGGCTGCATGAATTCAGACTTGTGCTTGTCGTAGTATTCCTTGATCTCCTTGTCTGTCACCTTTGCCTTGTCAGAAACGTTTTCCATCATGTATTCCTGGGCAAGGAGTGCATTTGTCATCTCCTCGATTCTTTTCTTCACATCTGGCTTGTCCTGCAACTTCTGCTTCCTTGCCTCGAGGGCCATGAGGTTCAGTTGTACCCAGCGATCTAGTAACTGTTTTTTGAGCTCAGGATTTCTTTGCACAGCCATCTGAAGCTGAGGCGGCAGGGAGCGTATCTGGTCGTTGAACTCCTTGAGTGTGAGCTTGTATTTTCCAACCTGCGCCAATATTTTGTCTTGCCCCTTGTCTGCTGCCAGGGCGTTGGTGATGAACGATGCAAACAAAATCAGTAAAACTACTAGCCATTTTGTCTTCTTCATGAAGGTCTCCTTTTCCAAGTCTGTTAGATCTAACGAATAATGGTTTTTGCGGGGTAATAGCCGGGTTTGACAGTGGCATTTGGTGCAACCATTGAATTTTTCCCAAGAAACACCCCTGGATTTGTCACGCTGTTACAACCAGTCTGCACGTTGTCCCCCAGTATTGCCCCTATTTTTCTCCGGTTAGTGTCGATTTTTTGGCCATCGGGCCCCTTAATTTTTACCGAGCCAGGTGCAAAACGAAGGTTCGCAAGTTTCGTACCAGCTCCAAGGTTTACATGGTTGCCAAGGATGCTGTCTCCAATGTAGGCGAAATGCCCTGCCTTTGCGTCTTTGAGGAAGACAGAATGTTTTACCTCGGTGGCGTGTCCTACGACCGCCTTTGGGCCAATGAGGCTGTCCTCCCTAATGTAGGCAGCCTGTCGCACCTGGGCCTTGTCCAGGATGATTGTAGGGCCCTTTATCATTGCCCCAGGCTCAATGAGTACGCCCTTGCCAAACTGCACCCTGTAGTCGGTGAAGACCGCCCCTGCACAGATGAGGGTGGCATCTGGCACGTGTTCACCCTCAATCCATACTTGGAGCTTGCCCTTTGTCTCGTCATTACAGATGGTGTCGAAACCTTCGGTCATCCAGCCGCCTGGCAAAAGTACGAATGGCTGTTGCACCGGAACGCCAATCTGCACCTCATCAGGCAGGTTGGGGGTTATGTAGGCCCGGATGAAATCCTTCAAGCCATCGAGAACCTGCCACGGGGCCAGGCCAGAAGTGAATAGCTCTGAAAACTCAATAGGTATGGATTCAAAGAATTCTTGCCAAGAAAATGAAGTCATTACTAATCCTCGTCTTCCATTCTGCTATATTCATCCTTTAAAAGCCGAATGGCTATTTCTATGTCGTATAGATGAAGGGGAGGTTTGCCACTCCTGCCTTCTTTTTCATACAGTTCTGCAGCCTGCTGTATGGCCTGCCAGGGAACCCAGCCATGCTCTTCCCAGAGGGTTTCGTCATCGTTGTCCCACATTCTAAATTCGATGTCATCCTTGCCCAGGCGTACATACATGCGAAGATTCTTGTTTTCCAGTACCGGATAGTAGTAAACACCACGATTGTCCTTCACGTTTCCATTCCTCTAGCGCTATTTTATGTTATTTTGAGACAACCCAAACTGTTTCTAAGCTAACTCTATGAAATAGGCTGGTCAATAAAATATCAGAAATGGAGGGGGGAAGTTGTTTTTAGGGGTTGCAATATTCAATTTTTTAGTGAATAGTCATTCAGTTTGTGTTAATCTTCCCAAGCTAAGAGGTCCTGTGATTCGATGGTCATGGGAAATTGTCTTACAAGGGTTGCGTTTTTTTTTGATTTGCGTTTAAAATCACACGGAGCATGTTAAAAAATACACTCCCCAAGGAGGACTATAAAAGTGAAAGAAAACAGGTCCGATAAACCAAATTATGTTACGGATGAGGAAAGAAGGGAATTTCTGAAGTTGGGCCTAAAGATAACAGGCGTCCTTGCTGGAGGATCCATTCTTTCCCTAGTTCCTTTGCCAGAGGATGAGGCAAAGGCAATGTTGGAGTTGGCAGGCTATGAGCATACGCCTTACAAGCCGCATTACGTCATGGTCATTAGGCAGAACCACTGTGTGGACTGTCAAAGGTGCATGGATGCATGCGTAAAGACAAATCACGTGCCTGAATATGGCTACAGGACGACCATTCTGGAGCGGCTTGCCAAGGATGATGAGGGCAAGGAATTTCCTGTATTCATGCCGGTTCTTTGCAATCACTGTCTCAACCCTCCCTGTGTTAGGGTATGCCCAACCAAGGCAACCACCAAGGATCCCAAAACAGGGATCGTGGTCATGCATTACAACAAATGTATCGGTTGTAAGACCTGTATGGCTGCATGCCCCTACAATGCTAGGTACTTCAATGAGGAGAAGAGGGCTATCGACAAGTGCAACTTCTGTTGGGATACAAGGCTTTCAAAGGGTGAGAAGCTCACCGCATGTGCAGCAGCCTGCCCTGCTCACGTGAGGGTTTTCGGTGACTTTTCCGATCACGAGAGCGAGGTCTGGAAGCTGGTGCATCAGCCTGACAAGGCAGTCTGGGTCCTCAGACCTGAAACTGGCGCAAAACCATGCGTCTTTTACATGAACGATTAATCAGACAGGGGGGAAGACAAATGATTAACAAAGGTTTCAAGATATTCATCTGCATGCTGTTTCTGTGTTGCTTCCTAGGAGTGGGTGTGGCCATTGGCGAAGATGAGGAGGACTACCCACAGGAGCCCATAATCTTCACCAAGCCCGTCAAGGCAGTAGTATTTGATCACAAGATTCATATCGAAAATGGTCTGGATTGCGACTCCTGCCATGATGAGCCCTTTGAGATGGCTGCAGGTACCGCAGAAGAAAATCAGGATTTCAATATGAAGTCCCTTTATGAAGGCAAATATTGTGGCCAGTGTCACGATGGCGAATCCGCCTTTGCATCAAATACCCGCTGCACCCTTTGCCATATTGGTGTAAAGGGTTATAATAGGCTCACTGGCATCAAGCCTAAGGGGCATGGAGGTCACGAGTAGGCATAATCCAGCCTCTAAATAAATTTTGTCTAGAAGGGCAGGGGGAAACTCCTGCCCTTTTTGAAGGAGCAATATGGACAATCTGCTTTCTTTACTCCTGCTTTTGGTAATCTGGATAGCTATAAACCGTTGGCTTCTGCCAAAACTTGGCCTGCCTTCCTGAGGGGCACCTATTGACGCCGGTCGGCAGTCAACCACTCAGAAGAAGGCAAAAAAGAAGCCCAAACGGCCAATTCCTACCTGAGACGGTCCAAGCTGTTCGATTGGGGGCCAATCGAAGGAATAGAGACAAGGGTTTCACCAAACAGGTCACACCAGACCTGAAAATTTCATAAAGTTTTCATTATCATGCGCCTGAATCTAGGCCCTATCCAAGAGGATAAGGGCTGAACAGCCGTGGTATGTTGAATCCAGAAAGGGAGCTGCATCGGCCTTTCTGGAAAAACCGCCACTTTTGCGCTGGCAGCCCGTCACGAATTTTATTGCCCCGGCGGTGTCCCATGGAGCTTCCCCCAACAGATCCAGGGCTCCAAGGGCAAAGTGGCAATTTTCCAGAAATGAGGTTGTTCCAGGCAAGAAACCAAATCCGCCATCGTAGTTTTGGCATCTCTTTATCCATTGGGCCACATCTGTCGAGTCAAAGGTGAGAGCCGCGAACACACTTACATAGACATACATCCATCTCCTCATTAAAATACCCTTGAAGGCAATGGCCTTTTTCATCTGCTCCTTGTCTGGCATGCACTTCACATATTCCCGACCAACCAGCCTTGAGATCCTGAGTATGTAATAGGCCTCTATGTTTGACGAGCATGAAAGGCCTGGGGTGCGTTCCTTGGCAAAATTTCTTGCTTCATCTGCCAGACCCAAGGCGTCTAGGCACCAAATTGACTGGTAAATCCCCTTGGTGCTCAATTCAGGTTTGCCCCCAAGAAAGGTCTTCAGAAAGCGGGCATGCTCCCTGGTATTTGGCGCAAGGCCCTCCGGGAGCCCGCAATAGGTGTCTATCATCCCGATTATGCCCAGGGCGTGGTATGTATCCTCCAGGGTGGCTGGCAGCTTTGGAGTGGCTCCGAAACCACCATCTTCCTTTTGACGTCTCAGGACGAAATCCAGGGCCTTGTAGAGTTGCGACGAAAATTTTTTGCTCATGGGACTAAAGGTTTCTTTTCAAGACAAGCCCCTTTGCACTCTTGTACTCCAGGGTGAATCCATTCTTCAGCCAGAAGTTCAACCCCCTCTGGTTACTCTTCAATACCTCCACCCATACCTCTTTGCATAGTCCATGATCCTTGAAGGCGGTGGTGACAAGCCCTACACATTCCCTGCCAATACCCATGTCTCTGTAGGTGCTATCAAGAATGGCAAGGGCCAGAAAGAGGCTGCAGCCAGGCTCAAAGGAGTAGACGCCTGCAAGGCCAACCGGGGTCTTGCGGGTCTTAATCATGTATGCCCACCGAAAACGAAAAAGGCAAAAGAGAAGCATCCCCAGGGCAGAGGTGCTGTTCATGAACCCAAGGCTTTCAAAGGATTCTCTATCCAGCCTTTTGAAGAGCCCATAGAGGGCAGGCCAATCCCAAGGTTTCAGTAATTCAAGGCATACTGTTGGGCCTTCAAGCCTTGGGGGAATCTTTCCTATCTGGAATACGGGCATAGAACTTGGCCTCTGAGAAAAGTGCCTCCTTTATTTGCTGGGTAATAAACCTTTCTGCGAGTCTCCAACGCCAGTTCCCTTTGCTTGTTGCCGGGGTGTTCATGCGACAATCAGAGCCGAAACCCAACACGTCCTGCATTGGCATGATGGCCGTTCTAGCAACAGAGCTGTAGGCCAGTCGGAGAAAGTCCCAGTGAATCCTGTTGCCGTCACTGTTGGCGTATCTTCTTATCCTGGCCTTGGCATATTCAGGTACCTGTGGGTCCAGATACCACCCTACGGCAGTGTTGTTGTCATGGGTTCCTGAGTAGACGTAAAAGTTGGTATGTTCATAGTTGTGGGGCAGGTAGAGGTTTTTCTCATCTGAGTCAAAGGCGAACATGAGCACCTTCATGCCTGCAAGCCCCAGTTCTTCCCTGAGTCTGATGACCGGGCGTGTTATGGTGCCAAGGTCTTCGGCAACAATCTCAAGCCCCTCTACTGCATCCTTCATCTGCTCGAAGAAAAAGCGTCCAGGGCCCCTTACCCATTTCCCCTTTATTGCTGTTGGCTCTGAGGCAGGAATCTGCCAATAGGCCTGAAAGCCCCTGAAGTGGTCGATTCTCAGGATGTGTAGCAGGTTTCTCATGTGTGAGAGCCGATTTGACCACCATCTGTAAAGGGCCGGGTTGGGCTGGCCGTTGATTTTCCACTTATAGATTGGATTACCCCATCTCTGACCTGTCTTGCTGAAATAGTCTGGCGGCACTCCAGCCACATATTTTGGCTTGAGTGTTACTGGGTCCAGTTCGAAACAGTCCTGATTGGCCCACACGTCTGCACTGTCGGCTGCAACATAGATGGGAATATCCCCAAAGAGTCGCACACCCAGCTCCTGGGCCTTTGATTTGAATGCGTCCCATTGGGAGAAGAATTGCCACTGGGTAAATTTGTGGAACAAAACTGTCGAAGAAAGCTCCTGGGCCGCCCCTTCGAGGGCATCCGGATGCCTTCTGGCCATTGCGTCTGGCCAGTCATACCACGGCTTTTCATTATATTTTTCCTTTAGAGACATGAAGAGTGCATAGTCATCAAGCCAGTGGCTGTTCTTCTGGCAAAATGACTGAAAGGACTCTGTAGACGTCGAGTTTGAAAAGTTTTTAAAGGCACGATTCAAAAGGGAGAAAAGGTATGGTTCTACACGTTCAAACTCAACGAGATAGGGTGAGAACTCAGGTACCTCTGCAAGGTCCTCTTCATTGAGAAGACCCTGTTTAAGAAGCAGATCCGGGGAGATGAAAAGGGGATTTCCTGCAAAGGCCGAGCTGCTCATGTAGGGGGAGTGGTCCAGGTCTGACTTTGTTGGCCCAAGGGGCAGGAATTGCCAGATGCTTTGTCCGGCCCCTGACAGGAACTGCAAAAAGGCTTCTGCCTCTTCACCAAGCTGGCCAATGCCAAATCTCCCTGGGAGGGATGAAATATGGAGCAGGATGCCGCACCGTCTCACCTTTTCATATGGAAAGAGAACTTTTTCTGGGCTCATAGACATTTTTTAGCACTCCACCAGGGACTTAATCAAACAAAAAAAGATCAAATAAAAAAGGCCGAAGTGCCTTGGGCACCCGGCCTTGTTGTTTGCTGTAAGTGTCAACCGATGCTTATTTTACTTCCTCGAAGTCTGCATCCACTACGTCGTCGTCTCCACCGTCCTTGCCCTGGGTGGACTCGCCGCCTGCTGCGCCACCGGCAGCACCGGCTCCTGCAGCCCCTGCGGCTCCTGCGCCAGCCTGGGCCTGCTGGTACATCATCTCGGCGATCTTGTGGGATGCCTGCATGAGCTCTTCCTGGGCCTTCTTGATGGCGTCTATGTCATCACCTTCAATGGCCTTCTTAAGGGCCTCGATCTTCTGGTTGATCTCCTCGCGGGTTGCAGAGTCAACCTTGTCACCAAGTTCCTTCAAGCTCTTCTCTGTGGTGTAGATGAGGCTGTCGGCCTGGTTTCTGGCCTCTACGAGCTCACGTTTCTTCTTGTCTTCCTCTGCATGGAGTTTTGCCTCTTCCTCCATCCGCTTGATTTCTTCCTCGGTCAGACCACTGGAGGCCTGGATGCGGATGGACTGCTCCTTACCAGTGGCAAGGTCCTTTGCAGAGACGTTGAGTATTCCGTTTGCATCGATATCGAAGGTGACCTCGATCTGAGGCACTCCCCTTGGTGCAGGTGGAATACCTACCAGTTCGAAACGGCCGATACTCTTGTTGTCTGCAGCCATCTCGCGCTCACCCTGGAGCACATGGATGGTAACGGCACTCTGGTTGTCCGTTGCAGTGGTAAATATCTGGCTCTTGCGGGCCGGTATGGTGGTGTTCTTCTCGATGAGCTTGGTCATTACTCCACCCATTGTCTCGATTCCGAGAGACAGCGGAGTAACGTCCAGAAGCAGAACATCCTTTACCTCGCCCTTGAGCACTGCACCCTGAATGGCTGCACCGATTGCAACAACCTCGTCTGGGTTGACGCCCTTGTGAGGCTCTTTGCCGAAGATCTCCTTGACCTTCTCCTGAACCTTGGGCATACGGGTCATACCACCAACCAGGATGACCTCGTCGATGTCTGCCTTGGTAAGTCCAGCATCCTTGAGAGCAGTCTCACAAGGTGGTACGAGCCTTTCAATGAGGTCAGAAACGAGTGCCTCGAGCTTTGCCCTGGTAAGCTTCTTTACCAGGTGCTTTGGACCAGATGCATCAGCAGTGATGAATGGCAGGTTGATTTCAGTTTCCTGGGCAGTGGAAAGCTCACACTTTGCCTTCTCAGCTGCCTCTTTCAGACGCTGAAGTGCCATCCTGTCCTGCTTGAGATCGATTCCGGTCTCTTTCTTGAACTCTTCAGCGAGCCAGTCGACGATTCTCAGGTCAAAGTCCTCGCCACCCAGGAAGGTGTCACCATTTGTGGACTTGACCTCGAATACTCCATCACCAATCTCCAGGATGGAGATATCGAAGGTACCACCACCAAGGTCAAAAACGGCAACCTTCTCTTCCTTCTTCTTGTCTAGGCCGTAGGCGAGTGCTGCTGCCGTGGGCTCATTGATGATCCTGAGCACATCGAGGCCAGCAATCCTGCCAGCGTCCTTGGTAGCCTGTCTCTGGCTGTCATTGAAGTATGCGGGAACCGTGATTACGGCTTCCTTGACTTCCTCACCAAGGTAGTCTTCAGCAGTCTGCTTCATCTTGGTGAGAATCATTGCGGAAATCTCCGCAGGACTATATTTCTTGCCCTGGACCTCTACGTAAGCGTCGCCATTTGGCCCCTCTACAATCTTGTAGGGCACTATTTCCTTGGTTCTTTGAACTTCAGGGTCGGTAAATTTCCTACCGATGAGTCTCTTAACTGCAAATATTGTATTTTCAGGGTTGGTTACTGCCTGCCTCTTGGCCAATAGTCCAACCAACCTCTCTCCTTTGTCAGTAAAGGCGACTACAGATGGTGTAGTCCTCTGACCTTCTGCATTGGTAAGGACTTTTGGCTCGCCGCCTTCCATTATAGCAACGCAGGAGTTAGTGGTTCCAAGGTCTATTCCTATTACCTTTCCCATTTTTATCGGATCCTCCTTAATTTACTGTTATCGCTCCAGCTTTCTTTTTTTATTTAGATTCTGTCGCAGTCTTTTTTAACAAAAACTAAGCATTACTTTCTTCTTGTCCACCTTCTTTTTCATTTCCCTGCTGATTTTTTTTGGATACCACAACGAGGGCCGGTCTGATGACCCTGTCATGCAGGGTATAACCTCTAAGAAGTTCCTTCAGTACAGTGTTATCCTCTACATCAGAGTTTTCTTCCACGCTCAGTGCCTCGTGATAATTCGGATCGAACCTCTTTCCTTCTGCAACGAAGGTCTTGAGGCCAAATCGTTCGAGGGTCTTGAAGTAACCTGAAAGGGTCAGCTCAATGCCCTCGATCATCTTTTCCATGTCCTTGGTGTCCTTTGCCAAGGCCACGGCACGTTCCAGGTTGTCGAGAAAGGGAAGTAGCTCCTTGGCGAACTCCTCCAAGGCAAACTTCATATGTTCCACCTTTTCCCTCTCGACCCTCTTCTTGAAGTTTTCCAGCTCAGCTGCCAGCCTGAGCATCTTGTCCTTGCATTCTGCAAGTTCCTTTTCCTTCTCTTCGAGCTTTTTTTCCAAAGAGGCTACGGTAGCCTCTTTTTTTTCTTCCTTTTTCTCCATCTCGTTTTGTTCCTTTTCTTCTGGCTTTTCTTCTATATGTTGATCCTTTTTCTGTTCTTTTTCCTTTTCCATGGCGTTACATCTCCTTAGCCCTGGAGCTCAATATTGCTGCTATATATTCCACCAGAGAGACAACCTTGGGGTAATTCATTCTCATTGGTCCGAGAACCCCCAGACTGCCCACTGGATGGTCTTCCTTCTCATAGGGGGCCACAACCATTCCGCATTCCGGCACCCCATAGTCAACTTCCTTTCCTATGAAGATTTGTAGCTCTTCACCTGCGAGACATTTGTCCAGGAGTCTCAGAAGCAGGTGTTTCTCCTCGAGTGCCTCCAAGAGGCTCTTTATCTTGGGGATGTGTGCAAATTCCGGCTCATCCAACAGGTTCAGCTTTCCGTCGATGTAGAGCTTTCCAGAAAGTCTTCTGTGTTCTGCCGGAACCAGCTGTGTAAGCAGGTTCTCACACAGCTTTTTGTCTTCCTCCATGGCCTCTATGAGTTTCTGCCTTATCTCGCCAAGGGTGTGATCCTTTAAGAGCCTGTTCATCTTGGCTGAAAATCTCTCGAGGGTCGACTGGGGAATATCCCTCTTGATCCTGATGAGCTGGTTTCTGACTGTTCCTGCCACAGTCACCATAACCACCAGGATCACCCCTGGCTTTATGTTCACGAACTCAATGAACTCGAGCCGCTCATCGAGCTCAGATGGCGCACTCACAACAGCCGTATAGCCTGTGAGGGAGGCCAGGAGTTGAGCCGCCTTTTTGAGGATGTCAGAAAAGTCCTCCACCTCTTGCAGCATCTCCTTTTCAATGGCCACCTGCTCTCCCCAGCTCAGGGGAATCTTGTCCATGAGGTTCTTTACGAAGAACTTGAGCCCCTCTTCGGTTGGCAGCCTGCCAGCAGAGGTGTGAGGCTGAAAAAGCAGCCCGGCATCCTCAAGGTCTGCCATGCAGTTCCTGATGGTTGCAGAGCTCAAGCCAAGGGATGACCGCTTGGCTATGACCCTGGAGCCAACAGGCTCTGCAGTCTCGATATATGAGTTTACAACCTGCTTTAATATCTCCTTTTTCCTTTCGGATATGGAGAACTTTTCACTCATTTTATTACTTGAATCCTCAAACTGGATTTGTTTACCCGGGGGCAATTAGTTTGGATGACAGATTAGCACCCTTTATGCCAGGGTGCTAAAAAAATAATTATCCTCCACCACGCTGTCAATCTCAGTATGTTTTCATGCCAATTTTATTTGGAAAATTCCATAATTCCGTCAAATTCTCATGAAGAATCATATTGAATGGCCATTCAGAATAGTGTAAAAAAATGAAACTCATAATGTCGAGGGGAGGAAAAAATGGTTGTGAGGCAAGGAGTTTTTTCTTTTTTGGCAGGCTTGATCTTCTTGGTATTCGTGTCCATTTCTGCAGCCTTTGCCGGTGGTGGCCACGCCTATCCAAATGGCGCTGAGGCATTCATGGTTGGCATGATGCCCCCGCCAGGGCTTACCTTGGTAAACTATGCCTACTATGGCCACGCAGGCAAGCTGAAGGACGATGACGGGGATGACACCCACCTTTTGGACGATGCCGATGTGGGAGGAGACATCATCCGTCTCATCTGGATTTCCAAGTACAAGCTCTTTGGTGCAAACTATGGTCAACATTTCTTCTTTGGCGCAATAAACAAGGATATGGACTTCAATGCGCCAGTTGGCTCAAGTCTCAAGAAGCACTACTCAGACTTCAATGCCCTTTATGTCATCTACTCGCCAATGCTCCTTGGTTGGCACCTTGACCAGGGAAGGCTCCATGTGGCTGTTTCAGCCGTTGACATCTACTTTCCACTCTACAATGAAGACAAGGGCAACATCGCATCTGTTGGCAGGAACTTTTGGACATTCGAGCCCGTCCTGGCAGTGACATACTTCCCACTACCACAGCTTGAGACCTCCATAAAGCTCATGTACGACTTCAACACCCACCAGGATGATTATGAGCCGGGTCCGCCAGTCCGTGTGGACAGGGACCCTGGCCAGGAGTTTCACTGTGACTTTAACGTATCCTGGGGCATAACCGACTATCTCAGACTTGGAATAAACGGTTACTTCTACCAGCAGACCACCTCTGACGATTTTGATGATCTAGGTGGGCTACCAGAGCCCTTGAAGGATGCCCTTAAAGACATAGAGAATGACAAATCAAGGGCAGTGGCCCTTGGACCAGGGATCATGTATCAGAACAAGAACTTCATGGCTACCCTCAGGTATTCCCATGAGTTTGCAGTGAAAAATGGCCCAGAGCTTCAAAACGTGTGGTTTAAACTCATTTACATATTTTAATAAGCCTAAGATCAACGCATAAGGAGAACCAAACAAAATGGCAGACAGTTACAAAATCTTACTGGACGAAAAAGAACTGCCCCAGGCCTGGTACAATGTCCTTCCAGATTTGCCAGAGCCTTTGGCTCCACCCCTAAATCCACAGACTGGTCAGCCTGTCACTCCTGACGACCTAAAGCCCATATTCCCAGACGAGCTGATAATGCAGGAAGTGAGTCAGGAAAGATGGATTGAAATCCCAGAAGAGGTGAAAGAGATTTACAAACTCTGGCGCCCAAGCCCTCTAATCAGGGCAAGGCGTCTTGAAAAGGCCCTGGGAACTCCTGCAAGGCTTTACTATAAGAATGAAGGGGTAAGCCCTCCAGGGAGCCACAAACCAAATACTGCTGTTGCCCAGGCCTACTACAACAAAAAGGCCGGTGTAAACAAGCTCACCACAGAGACAGGGGCTGGCCAGTGGGGCAGCGCTCTGTCCTTTGCATGCAGCCTTTTTGACATGCACTGCACCGTCTATATGGTGAAGGTGAGCTACAACCAGAAACCCTACAGGCGCATCCTCATGCACGTCTGGGGCGGTGAGGTCTATCCATCCCCCACAGACAGGACAAATGCAGGCAGGGCCATTCTTGAGAAGAATCCTGATTCAATGGGAAGCCTTGGCATTGCCATTTCAGAAGCCGTCGAGGATGCAGCAACCCATGAAGATACGAACTACGCCCTTGGAAGCGTGCTCAACCACGTGCTCCTTCACCAGACGGTCATAGGCCTTGAGACAAAAAGGCAGCTCGAGCTCGTGGGCGACAAGGCAGACGTGATAGTCGGATGTGTTGGCGGAGGCTCAAACTTTGGCGGCATGATCCTGCCCTTTGTAAAGGACAAGGTGGATGGAAAGGACGATGTAGAAATCATTGCCATTGAGCCAAAATCCTGCCCAACCCTCACAAAGGGTCTTTACCAGTACGACTATGGCGACACCGCTGGCATGACGCCCCTCATGCTCATGTACACCCTTGGTCACACCTTTGAGCCACCAGGCATCCACGCAGGGGGCTTGAGGTACCACGGTGATGCCCCGATACTTTGTAATCTCGTAAAGAATGGTGTAGTCAAGCCAAAGGCCTACACCCAGAACCCTGTCTTTGAGGCAGCTGTGCAGTTTGCCAGGACAGAGGGCATCATTCCCGCCCCAGAGACCTCCCACGCCCTTCGTGGCTGGATAGATGAGGCCCTAAAGTGTAAGGAGACCGGGGAAGAAAAGGCCATAGTATGCTGCTTTAGCGGCCACGGCCATTTTGATCTTGCTGCCTATGACGACTATCTCGAAGGCAGACTTGAAGATTATGAATACCCTGAAGACAAGATTGAAGAGGCCCTAAAGGACCTTCCAAAGTTCCCAACTGGCCTTTAGGCTG
>JAADCZ010000147.1 GCA_013154175.1 Thermodesulfobacteriota bacterium | reverse complement strand
TTGCCATCTACTTGAAGGCAGGAAATCAGTTTCTGGAGACGTTTTTTCTTACCCAAAATCTCGAGCGGTTTGCCACGACACTTCTTGGTCACGGAGGTGGCCCGATTTTCTATATCGTGGTCTTGGCCCTTGGGCTGTTTCCATTGTCAGTTGTTGTACCTCGAGGCCTTGGGCAAGGATTTGGCTATTTGAAATCTTGTTATCAAGGAAAGGAGCTTGGGCTAGGGGAACGTCTAACCCTCTTTGCTTTCGTAAGTTTTCTCTGGATCTTTCTTCTTCTGACAGTTGCTGCCACAAAGCAGATAAACTATATCGTGCCGGCCATCCCTTTTTTGGCAATAATTATCGCTGAGGGCCTGAAGGAAGGGCAGGAGTTAGTTGGGTGGTCAAGGTTTTTGCTCTTTGTGGTGGCGGCAGCTGTGGGAGCTGCAGCCCTTGTACTGATCTTTGGCCTGGATATTCTTTGGGCCAATCTTGACAGGCTGATAAGGTTTGACAGTACCGAGTATGCCTTTCCGCAATCTCCACCACACCATGTGAAGCCGTGGGGGATAGCTCTCTTAATGGTGGATTGCATAGCCCTTTGGCTGTTTGTTGGTGGAAGGGGGCTTTTGCGCCAGTTCCTATCTGGTTTACTTTTTAGCACCTTTTTGGTCATCTTGTTCCTCCCCTTTTTGGCAAGGACCTTTCAGGGCCCTGCAAAGGAAATGGCCCAAGATGTAAGAACAGTTATTCATGGTGAGGAGAGCCAGGGTGGACACAAGGTAAGGATTGTATCATTTGGCCTTTGGAAACCATCGATGATTTTTTACCTTGGCCATCCCATAAAGAGGATAAAGGTGAAACATCCAGAAAGGCTCAACAAGGCACTTTCTGACAGTGATATATGCATTGTCTTTACACGCCAAAGGCTTCTTGAAAGGTTGCACAAGGTTGCCCCGGGTTTTTATGTAATCAAAACAAATAACGGATATCTGCTTGGGGGAAACCTAAGGGCAAAAGGCTTGTTTCAGGGGAAGGAACCTTTAAAGAAGCATATTTAAATGGATTCAGATTTCGTTTTGTCAAACTGCATCTCCACCTGTCTCCATTTCCACATGAAGCGCGCCTTGAGGTTTTCTGGCACAAAATCCGTCATGATTCGTGCCATGGCACTTACCCTAGGATAGAGATAACTGGTTTTCAAAAGGGGGCTTGTCGTTGGAAGTGTCAGGGTCAGTATGAATGTTATGACCGCAGATATGGCCAATGCCTTGATGAAACCAAAAAAAGCACCGAGAAATCTGTCCACGAAGGATAGATGAAGGGCCTGAAACAACCCTCTTATCAGTATGCCAGCTATGCCAAAGGCGAGGTAGACCACCAGAAAGAGTAGAAAAAAGGCTGCAAGTCCACGCCACATCTCGGTTTTGATGACAAAGGCGAGTTGTTGGCTGACAGCGGTGTAATAATTTGCAGCAACCCAGAAACCTGCAATGGCACCAATAAGACCAGAGACAGTTCTGCTGAAGCCAGCAAAGAAACCGCGTACCACTACAATCACAAAAATAAGGCCGAGGACTATGTCCAGCCAGTTGATTTGCAAAGAGCTGATAATCGTCATAGGATTCATGGCGCCTAACTAATCAAATTATTCCCTTTCTTGCAAGAAATCTTAGCTCTTTTTCTCCATTTCTTGTCAATTCGTAATAGGTATGATTCATGTGTTTTGGTTTTTTGAAGCCCCTTTTAAATAGAAAGGTGCCCTGGACCCGCTTCAGCCAGCCAGCCTTCTCAAGGTTGGAAAGGAGCTTCATGGTTTCGCCCAGGTCCATTTTGATACGCCTTGAAAGAAACTTGGCGCAGTCTGGACCATTTTTCCTAATGTCCAGCAGGGCCTCTTGTTCCTTTGGGTCCAATTCCTTCCACTGTCTAATTGAGGAAACCATGGTTACTTTGAGTCTAAAATGTCTCTAGCCCTTTGTGTGGATTGATTCAATGCCCTTTCAAGGCGGATTCGTTCCTTTTCGAGTTGTTGGCCTCTGGTTCCTGGTGCAACATAGATGGGTTGACCATAAAACATCACAACTGATGAAAATGGAAGGGGTAACATGAGCCTGTCCCAGCTGGAAAAGTGATATGCTGGTCTGGCTGCGACGCCAAGGGGTATTATGGGAAGGCCCGTATCCCTCGCAAGTACGACTGCACCCTTTTGAGCTACACAGGCAGGGCCTTGGGACCCGTCTGCCACTATGCCAGCATTTAGGCGCTCTTTTTTAAGAACTTCAGTCAACTGCCTAATTGCTGCCAGGCCGCCCTTGAGGCGGGAACCTCTGACTGGGTACTGCCCCCATAACCTCAGGGCCCTGGCCACCCACTCTCCGTCGGAACTGGGGCTAACCATTATGGCAGCAGGGTGATTTCTGAAGTGATAGAGGCAGTAAATGAGGCTGGAATGCCATAGGGCCCCAATAACCTGCCGCCCATCTCGAAAAAGCTTTAGGGAGTCAGGATGGCCATCGAGGGTAAGCCTGCATGAAGAAAGCCAAAGCTCTATGAATTTTAAGAGGGTCTTAAGAACAAGAAGTTCTGCCTTTTTTCTTATCATTTGCAGGCGTCCTCGCTTCCACGGTACCAAAGGGGGTAAGTATGCAGTTACAAGTGTCTGTTTCCAGAAAAAGGCGTGTTTCAGGCCAGATTACAGATTTGGATATTCTGCCACTGCCAGAAATATTGGCGCCCTTTCCTGCAATCACCCCGTTTCCGATTTGCACATTTCCCTGGATATGGCAATGGTCCAACAGATATTCCTTACCCTTGGTGGCCAGCAGGTCAAGATTGGCATGGAGATACCCTGTGGGAGTGCCTATGTCGTGCCACATCCACCTGGAATTATCAAGGGTTACCATTTCACCCCGGCAAAAACCTATTTTTGCCCCTCGCTCTATCAAAGATTGGATGTAGGGGATTAGGGGAAAGGGTGAGTCTGGGGCATTTTTGAATAGATCAGGTGTGAATATGGCTATTCCCGTATAGGCAAGGCACCTGCTCCCGCTGCCCTTGAATGATTCTATCCTTTGGCCGCTTGTGACAACCTTGTTGAATGTAGGGTGATCGTGAAGGCAAAATAGGGCATCTAGGTCTATGGCCGCCTGAAACTTTTCAAACAAGGCCCTTACGGACACGTTTGAGACGATATCGGCATTGTAGACAAGGAGGGGCTTGTCCCATCCAAGTTTATCGAAGGCATTTTTTATTGCCCCACCAGTGTCCAAGAGGATTTTTTCCCAGAGATAGGGAATACCCCTTGCTGCTGCCCATGAGATGAGCTGATCTGCAAGATGGTGACAGTTTATTACAGGCTCTTTTATGCCTTCATCCTTGACTCTTGCAATTAATGTGTCGACAGCTGGCTGGTTCAACACAGGGAACAGGGGCTTGGGTACATACTTAGTAAGAGGCAGAAGCCTTGTACCCCTGCCTGCTGCCAAGACGAGACAGCGGCAATCCAGTGTCATGAAGGGAATTTTACGTCAGGGGGTGACAGTCTTTTCCTTTGACGTATCTTCCAACTTTTCCCTTTTGGCCTCTGGTGCCTCATCCTTCAGTTCATCTTCAACCTCGCTGAGCCCTTTTTTAAAGGCCCTGAGTCCCTTGCCGAGGCCTGCACCTATTTCAGGAAGTTTTTTCCCGCCAAAAAGGAACAGAGCAATTACTAGAATTACAAGAAGTTCCTGAGTTCCTAGTCCGAACATGATATCCTCCCAGGCCCTTTTTAACTGGAGCCGTAGCTATGAAGACCAGATAACAAGAAGTTTACACCAAAGTAGGTAAAAATAACAGAAACAAATCCAATGATAGACAGATATGCTATCTTTTTACCTGCCCAGCCCCTTACAAAGCGGGCATGAAGGGCAGTTGCATAAACGAACCATGTGATGAGGGACCAGGTTTCCTTTGGGTCCCAGCTCCAATACGTGCCCCATGCCTGATTTGCCCAGACGGCCCCTGTGATGATACCAACTGTCAGCCACAAAAATCCAAAGATTATGGTCTGATGCATGAGTTCGTCCAGGGTCTTGCGGGAGGGCAGGGCCTCCAGAAGATAGGATTTGGTCTTTCTGCTGTCACCTCTGATGAGGTACATGATGCCAAAGGCACAGGCTACCGCAAAGGAGGCATAGCCCAGAAAGCATGTTATAACGTGAGCAATGAGCCAGTTGCTCTGAAGTGCCGGAATCAGGGGCTGAATGGTGTCCTGGACATTTGGGCTAAAGGACGCATAGGCCATTGCCAGACACGCAAAGGGTGTTGCAAAGGCTCCAATGACCCGATTCTTGGTTTTGAACTCCACCACGAGATAGACCATTATGGTCACCCATGAAAAGAACACCAAGGATTCGTATAGATTGGACAGGGGAGCGTGGCCATAGCCCAATTTGTAGGATTCCACCCAGCGCATGGCAATGCCAGCTGTCTGCATGAGAAAGCCTATTATGGTGACAACTGTGCCAAGGAGCCCAACCTTTTCAAGGCGAAATATCCAATAGAGAAGGTAGATGGCTGCGGCTCCAAGATAAACAAAGGTTGTGAGACTGAGTATGTATGAGCTGCTAAGATGCATTATTGTTCTCCTATCCTTTTATCTATCTCTCTTTTTATCTTTTCAAACTCCTTTTCAAAGGCGACCTTGTTCTTATTTGTTTGTCCCGCAAGGATTACGCTAAGTTTTTCGCCATTTTGACCAATCCAGAGCCAGAGCCTCTTGTGGCCAACCCAGAATACTATTCCAAAGCCTATAACCATGAGGGCGCAACCAAGCCAGACGATCCAGACGCCAGGGTCCTTCTTCACCTGAAGTCCTGTCATGAACTTTTCCTTGGCAGAGACGAGGGAGAGGCGGAAGGTATTTTTACCAAGGGTCACTTCCCTGTCGTGGCCCTGGAGCAGCCATACGGCATCGCCATCGTTGCCCGAGGGGTTTCCCACGAATACCCTGGCTGCTGGTGCACCGTGAACATTGGGCAGATATTTGATTATGCCTAGGAGTAGATTTTTTTCTGGCCAAAGTCCCTTGTCAAAGGCCGATAGATCTATGACTTTTTGTTCCCCGTCACTTGATACAATACGGATCCTAAGCTCAGGCACTGCCTGATATGTAGACTGATAGAATGTTATGCCCTTGTAGGTGAGGGGCGAGTTTACAACGATGGATTTGCGAAGCTTTTCTCTGCCGTTTTCAAATACTGTAAGGTCGGAGCGAAACAGCTTTGGAGCCCCATTGGGATAAAAATCCACCTTGAACTTGTCGCATTTTAATACAAATCCCAAGGGAATCTTTTTTATGTTCCCGTGGGAATCCATCTGGATGGCGTGATCGGTGCTTTCTCCTTCAAGGAGCATCACTCTGCCCTTAAAACCTGTGAAAGTGCCAAGGATGGCACCAGCAAATATTACCAATATGCTTGTATGAATGAGATATACACCCCAATAACTCCACCTGCCTTTTTCTACAAAGTAAAGGTCACCGCCATCTACACCATGCTTGCTCCTTGGTTTGCCTGCAAGCTCTGAAAAGACTTTAACAATAGATTCTTTTAGGCTTGTCAGGTCTGTTT
>JAADCZ010000142.1 GCA_013154175.1 Thermodesulfobacteriota bacterium | reverse complement strand
GCTATCAAGAAAGGTTACAGAGGCTGTATGGCTAGCCAGCAAGCTGATTTTGGAAAGATTCATTCATGCGCCTATTAAATTCTCTGTTAAAAATCCCTCAGTTGAAAGCCCCAAGACCCATTGTGCTTTCATGGGTTTCGAGTCATTTGAAAAAGTCAGGGAAGTTACATGAAAGAAAGTGGAAACAAGACGACAGTTGCCCTTCAAGGCCTTCATGCATGTTCTGGTTGTGAAATAGCCCTGATCGATGCAGGCCAACAATTTATCACGTTTTTGGAAGATTTTGTCATTGTCCATCTGCCCCTTCTTATGGACCACAAATATTTCGAAGTAGATGCATTCAAAGGCCAGGCCCACATCCAGATACCCGAGGCGGAAATAGGGCTTGTCTCTGGAGGAGTGGCCAATGAGGAACAGGAAGCCATCTTAAAAAAAATGAGGGATAGCTGCCAAACCCTGGTGGCCCTTGGCACTTGCGCCACCCATGGCGGAATACCCGCCCTTGTCAACTCATGGACATGGAATGAGTCCTTGGCCACCATTTTATCAACATGCTCAACGGAACAGCCTGCATCCACGCCCAAAGATGGCCTTCCAAGACCCCTTGAGAGAGTCTATGCCCTGGATGAGATGGTTGATATAGATATGTACGTGCCAGGTTGCCCGCCCAGAGGGGAAGAGATTGTCCAAGTCATAAGGGCCCTGGCAAGGGGCGAAGACCCTGTTTTGCCACAAAAGAGCGTCTGTGATACCTGCCCTGCCCTAAGAAAGGGCAAGGTCGCCACCAAGGCTGTGAAACGCTTTGTTGAAAACGCATCCTTTGACCCTGACCAGCCCCTGGAGGAGATGCGCTGTTTACTAGAGCAGGGCTTTATGTGCATGGGCCCTGTTACTGCAGCAGGCTGCGCCGGAGCAAAGGGGCCAGGCTGCATTGTAGCAAGGGTTCCATGCAGAGGCTGTTTTGGCCCTGTCAAGGATGGGGGCAATCAGATGCTCGATATGATCAATGGTCTTGCCAGCATGGGGGTAGACTGGAAGAGCATTGAAGACAGAAGGCTCCTTTTGCGCTTTATGGGTGCTCATGGTCTCTTAAGACCTGCTTCAGCCGTCGGGGATGAGATAGAAAATGAATAGTAATAAGGCCATTACCATACACCCTGTTACCCGAATCGAAGGGCACGCCACCATTACCATTCACCTTGATGAAGATGGTCAGGTAAAAGAGGCCAGATTTCAGATAACCTCCCTGAAGGGTTTTGAAAAATTCATTCGAGGCCGACCTGCAGAGGAGGTCCCAAGAATAGTTAGCCGCATATGTGGCATCTGCCCATGGATGCATCACATTGCGGCAACAAGGGCTGTGGAGGCATGCTTTGGGGTCACGCCCCCTCCTGTTGCAGAAAAATTGCGTGAACTGTGCCTTCTACTTGCCCATGTAGGCGACAAGATCCTGCACTTTTTCTTTTTGGCTGCTCCTGATTTCATCCTGGGCCCAGATGTTGATTACTCTGTCCGCAACATAGCAACCATTGCCAGAGACCAGCCGGAACTGGCCCGCAAGGTGGCTTCAATGAGGCGACTTGCCCAGAAGATGCTAGAAGATTTTACAGGAAGGGCCATCCATCCAGTGGCCTGTGTAATAGGCGGTTTTTCAAAGCCAATGACCCTAAAGGAGAGGGACTCGCTCCTTTCTGGTGCCAGGGAGCTCCTCGATTTTTCACTCTATGCCCTTGATTTTGCCCAGAAAAAGGTCTTCCAGGCCTATCGAGAAGAGTTGGCCACCCTTGGTACCATCACGACAGGCTTTCTAGGCACGGTCGATGACAAGGGTCTGCTCAACCTTTATAGGGGCAACCTACGCCTTATGAAATCAGACGGTACCTTTGTGGATTTTCCCCCTGAAAAATACACTGAGTACATATCTGAAAAGACCATTTCATGGTCATATGGCAAAATCCCCTATGCAAAGGCGTGGAATCAGGGCTTCTCCATGGACCTTGATAACCCTAGGGGCATATACAGGTCAAACACCCTTGCAAGAATCAATGTGGCCGAGTCCATTTCCACCCCGTTTGCCCAAAGGGCCCTGGAAGAGTTTCTTGAACGATTTGGAAGACCTGCCCAGAGCACCCTGCTATACCACTGGGCAAGGCTCATAGAACTGGTTTACACCTGTGAACGGGCAGTTGAAATCCTGGAAGACCCAGACATTACCAACCAAGAAGTAAGGGTAAAGGCCACTGTGGGAGCTGGAACCGGCGTTGGGTGCCTCGAGGCACCAAGGGGCACCCTGATACACCACTACACCACAGATGACAGGGGCTGCATAACAAAGGCCAACATGATAGTTGGAACCACCCATAACCTTGCGCCAATCAACATGAGCGTTGCCCAGGCAGCGGCCTCACTCATTGGGAAAAATCATCAGGAAGAAAGCCTAGTCAACAAGGTGGAGATGGCAGTACGCGCCTATGACCCGTGAATCTCATGTGCTACCCACCGCCTGGATGGCGGCTACCCACTAACGATTCACATAAGAGATAGCCAGGGGCAAATAGTCAAGACCCTTCGCCCTTAAATGAAGGCTTTCTGCCAGGTGTTCAAGGTGTCTAGAATCCGCCCCAAAGGTCTTCCACCAGTCTGCCCACTGCCATGAGCCCAGGAATCACCGATTCCTCGTCATGGGCCTCGAGGGTTAGAACGGGCCTTATGTTATGTTCTGAAAGCCAAGTGAAAAGATAGGGAAAGTCCACCACACCCGCTCCTGGAACAAGATGTTCATCCTCTTCCCCATTGTTATCGTGAAGATGCAAGTGGGTTATCCTTTGGCCCAGGGCACCCACCCATTGGTTAAGTTCAGTCTTGGAAAAGGCATAGACATGGCCGGCATCCAGACAAAAGCCCAGAAGCTCCTTTGGCACCGCCTCGAATATCCTTTCATGCAGATATGTATCGAGCTCGAATGTATTTTCTAGTGAGATTTTCACACCTGATGCCTTTGCATGCTCACACAGGGCAGTGATTGTTTCTGTTGCAAACCCCAGCCAGAGCTCCCTGGAATCTGCATAAATCTTTCTCTCCCACCCGGTATGGAATACCATGTCCCTTGCTTGAAAGAGTGCCGCAAGGTCCACCGCCTCCTTCAATCGGTCCAGGGCAACGGATCGAACCCTCGAATCCACGGCTCCGCATGCAATATCTGTAAAGGGGGCATGAACCGTGCACTTTAGACCTTCTGAGTGCAGCTTTCTAGCAACCTCGAGAAAATCGTGGAATATGTAGGTATCCAGGATGGTGCCATTGAGACCAATCTCCGGATTTATCTGGTTCTTTAGGATGGTTGGCAGATACTTCTCCCTTAACAGGTTGAAGGGGCAACTTACAAAAACGTGTCTTTTTATCTCACTTAGTTCCATTCATGCTCTTCCTTACAAGTTCCTTGGCGTCTTCCCAGGTAGCATCCTTTGAGAAACCTGGACAGTCCGCCTTGATGGCCTTCCAGGCCGCCTCGTCGGCAAGGATACTTGGATGAAGGGGCCATCTCTTGCAATGAAATGGCTTGACCGGATGCACACTGCACAGGCCATCTGGCCCGTAGAAAATGCAGTGGCCGTCAATTATCTTCATCGAGGTGCTGTGTTTGCCCTGGACCAAAAACTTGGATCTGAATTCATTTAATTCCAGCTCCAGGTAGGCTGCCATGCGCTTCTGTTCCTCTTCTGAGACAGATACAGTGGCCACACCGTGACAGCAATGGCCGCAGCATTTACATTCGAAGATGACCTTGTTGGATGATTCTCGATTAACCTGATTGACCTGGCTCATGGCTTGTTCCTGTATTTGATTGGATCCTCGATGCCCGCCTCAGCAAAGCCCTTTAACCTCAACAGACACGAGTCACAGGCCCCACACGCAACATCTTCATTTTGATAACATGACCAGGTGAGATGAAATGGAGCCCCTAGTCTCGCCCCGGTCTCGACCACTTGGGCCTTTCCCATGTCAATGACGGGTGTTTGTATGGTTATGCGGGTTTCGGGCCTGGTTCCCTCCTGAATCAGCCTGTTATACGCCTCGAAGTAGCCCTTTCTGCAGTCTGGGTAACCGGAGCTGTCCACCTCGGTGGCCCCAATGTATATGCGGCCTGCACCAATCACCTCTGCCCACGAAACGGCTATGGCAATGATGTGGGTATTCCTGAAGGGCACATAGGTAACGGGGATACCTGTTTCAGAAAGTTGGTTTTCAGGCACATCTATGCCTTTATCTGTAAGGGCCGAACCGCCTATTTTCTTTAGATATTCTATGCTGGCAACCAGCCTGTCCTCGATTGAGTAGAAATCGGCCAAGTCGTGGAAGGCCTTAAGTTCCCTAGACTCTGTACGCTGGCCATAGTTTACGTGCAGAAAGGCCACCCTATCACATTCCTCTATGGCAATGGCTGCAGTGACACAGCTGTCCAGCCCTCCGCTTACAAGACAGATTGCAAAACTGTCATCTGTAGATTTCTTCATTGTCATTTGCTTCTTTTGCAGTCTGGACTTGGCCCCTGCCCAGATTTTATAAAAGTTCCGCCAGGCCACTGGCAAGGATCGGCGCCATGAAGATTCGGTTCGTACTGTGGACTACCGTATCGGTGCTCACCACCCTTCTTATTCCACTCTTCCTGAGAAGGGTCAAGGCCCCCCTGGTAAAGAGGGGATGGGTAATGATGCAGTCCACACTCCTTGCTCCATTGTCCCTCAAACACTGGGCCGCTGTAGCGAGGGTATACCCTGTACTTACCATGTCGTCTATAAGTATCACATCTTTGTTGCCAAGGGAAATCGAGGGAAGCTCTATTTTTACCTGCATGTCCCCAAATCTCACCTTTTTTCCTGTTCCGTAGTCACATCCAGTCAGGTCTGCAATCTTTTTGACCCATTGTAGGGACTCCTCGTCTGGCCCTAGAAGCAAGGGATCTGCAGGGTAATTTTCCTTTATAAACTCCGCTGTCAGTTCAGCAGAGGTCAGATTTATGGCCTTAGAGTCTGGAAACACGGACTCTATGTCCCTGACCCTGTGGAGATGGGCATCCACTGTCAAGATGGCATCAAAAAGCCCGGAAAGAAAATGCCCCATAACCTCCTGACTGACCACCTGGCCAGGGCAAAATGCCTTGTCCTGTCGCATATAGGCAAGATACGGCGCAATGAAGACAATCTTGCGTGCACCCAATTTCCTTGCGCCCTCTGCTGCAAGGAGTAACTCCACAAGCTTTTCATTGGGCCTGTTAAGAGATTGATAGATCAGGACACTTTCCGGCATGGTCTCAGGCAGGGTAACAAGGCTTTCTCCATCTGGAAAATGATGGATCTCAATAGGAGCTGCCTCCACGTCCAGTGCATGGACAAGCCTTTTAGCCGGCGCCTCTGCCTCTAGAAAATATAAGAGTAAATGATTCATCTCTTTTGGAATCTAAACCTAGTCTTCTGGCCAATGTCTTCTGGCCAGTTGCAAAGTCGGGCAACCAACCCATTGTGACATCTTGGATGAGGTCATCTACGCCTCCAACCAAGACTCGACGGTGCCCCCATCTTCTGCCCTTTTCACCAAGATTTATAAAGGGGCAAGCCTCTATCTTTGTCAAGGCCACCCGGGTAAGGGGCCGAAGGCTTTCCACGGTTTGCTGCTAAATGCATATAACATGCCTGGCGATGGCGGCTAGACCACATGCCACTGAAACATGCACGGAAGACACATTGGGCTATCCCCAAAATTTGACCAGGCTCGATTCGACGTCCAACATGTAAAATTTCATCTATTAAAAGCTTATATCAAACTGTCATCACCGAAAAGCATAATATGAGATTTTGCCAGG
>JAADCZ010000115.1 GCA_013154175.1 Thermodesulfobacteriota bacterium | reverse complement strand
AAGCCCAAAGGCGCGGAAGCTGGTCTGCCGCCTCCCTGGCCGTATAGCCAAAGGGCCCTTTGACCCTCGCTGCCAAGTCTGCTGCCTTGCCATGGACATAGACGCCGAGGCGGGCAGCATCCCAGGGCTCATAACCCTGGGCAAGAAGTGCCCCGATGATGCCAGTGAGCGTATCTCCCATGCCCCCTGTGCCCATGCCGTCGTTTCCAGAAGAATTTATGGTGATAAAGCCATCCTTTGTGGCAATCACCGTGGACATTCCCTTTAAGACAACGACAGCGCCGGTATCGGTTGCAAGGGATCTTGCAACACCTATCCTGTCTTGCTGAACCTCCTTTACGGAAGACCCCAAAAGCCGTGCCATTTCACCAGGGTGTGGGGTAAGGATCCTAGGGGCCTTTGCCTCCCTTAGAACTTCAGTGCATTGGGAAATCCCTGTAAGGGCGTCTGCATCCATGACAAGGGGAACAGGGCAGTGAACAGCCATCCTCTGGCTGAAAACAACCGCATCATTGCCAAGCCCAAGCCCTGGCCCTATGCACGCTGCCCTCTTGCCTTCAAGGAGTTCCATGGCGACATCAAAGGCATCGAGAGATATCTGTCCATCTGGATTTTCAGGAAGCCCCTCTGTCATGGCCTCGGTCAACTTTTGGGAGATGACAAACTGGGAGCTGCGGACAGAGGCAACAGTTACAAGCCCTGCCCCTGCACGCAAAGCACCGTGGGCAGCAAGACAGGCAGCGCCAATCTTTCCCCTAGAGCCACCAAAGATGACCACATGTCCAAAGGTCCCCTTGTGCCCATCCCTGGGCCTTGGGCGAAAAAGCTGCAAGAAGGCCTCTTTGTCAAAGTATTCATAAACCCTTTTGGGCTCTTCCAGAACAAAGGATGGAATGCCAATATCGATGACGTGGAGCCTTCCTGTGTAAAGGATGCCTGGCCAGTTCACGTGGCCAACCTTGGCTGCAGCCATTGTCCCTGTGATATCCGCCCTGATGGCAGCACCCATTACCTGGCCGCTATCAGCACTGAGACCTGAGGCAATATCCACTGAAAAGACAGGGGCTTCAGCAGCGTTTATGAGCTCAACCACCCTTTTGAACCGTCCCTCAAGGGGCCTGCTAAGGCCGGTTCCAAATATTGCATCAACCACAAGACCAGTCTGGGAAAAGCTCTGGGCCACTCTTTCAACGGCCTCTTCATCCATCGCCACGTCAACATCTATCCCAAGGCCCTGACATGCCTTTAGATTCACCAGGGCATCGCCCTTAAACTTCTCAAGGCCGCAAAGACTCACCACCTTTACCTTCTTTCCAGCCTGGAAAAGATGCCTTGCTATGACAAAACCATCCCCTCCGTTGTTTCCAGGGCCAGCAACGACCACTACCCCCTTTTCAAGGGGCTGGGCCATCTCTTCCATAATGATCCTTGCACACCCAAGCCCGGCGTTTTCCATAAGGATCAGGCCAGGAATCCCTATCTCCTCAATGGTCCTGGCATCCATTGCCTGCATGGTCTTGGCATCAACAAGTAACATCTTCTCCTCCCTCCTTACACGCATTCCTTCGCACAAGATAAATTATTGCCCCCAAGACAATGAGAAGAATGCTTAGTGCCTGCCCCATTGTCAGCCATCCAAAGGCTATAAAACCAAGTTGCGGATCGGGTTCCCTGAAAAATTCAAGAAAAAATCTTATGAGACCATATGCCATAAAAAAAACAGCCAACTTTGTCCCCGTGGGCCATGGCCGCTTTCTAAGTGGCCACAAGATGAGGAAAAGCACTGGCCCTTCAAAAAATGCCTCATAGAGCTGGGAAGGATGCCGCGGCACCATTCCCCCCTGGGGAAATATCATTGCCCAGGGCACATCAGTGGGCCTTCCAAAGAGTTCCCCGTTTATAAAATTGCCTATTCGCCCAAGGCCAAGGCCTATTGGGGCAGTTACTGCAAAGCGGTCTGCCCATAAGAAAAAATCCGTTTCGTGCCTCTTGCAATAGATCCAGCCTGCCAGGGCCACACCAATGGCCCCGCCATGAAAGGACATTCCACCATGCCAAGTTGCAAATATTTCAAGGGGATGTCTGAGGAAATATGGCAGGTTATAAAAAAGCACGTAACCAAGCCGGCCACCCAGTATCACGCCGGCCACAAGGGCCACAATCAACCCTTCAAGGAGCCTTTCCTCTTGCTCCTTGTCGCGCACAAGGCCCCTTTTCCAATCTTCCTGAATCTGGAGCCTTACCAGAAAATAGGAGGCCAGGAACCCCAGCAGATACATCAGACCATACCATCTGAGAGCCAAGGGACCTATTTTGATGATGGTAGGGTCGATCTGCGGGTAAGGAATCATTTTTTGTCTTTAGGACTGTCCTTCTTGCCTTTGAGTTTTATTATTTCCACCACCCTGGATACGCCCTTTTCAGAACGTCCCTTCCGGGCAGGTGCGGCTGGTTCTTGCCCCTGGGGCCCCATGACCTGGGAAATGATATCGAGATACTGGGCCTTTAGGGCAGGGGCTATGTCCGGGGACAAGACGAAAAAGTTGACCTTGTCCCGCTGAATCCTGATGGAAGACGTTGTCATGGCATTTATCACATGGGGATGCACCAGCGGGCCCCTTTGGGGATCAAAGCTTACGGAACATGGGAAAAAGAAGTCAAAAAAGGCAGACTTCTCCAGGGCAAAAGCCACTGTTTCTGTCTGCTTGTTATAACGCACCTCACCAAGAAGCAGCCCTGTGCCAGACAGGTCCAGCAAGACGAGTTCCCTGGCATTTTGCCTTAACTTCATACCTGTTTTCTCCCTGTTTTGCTTTTGAAATGCCTATGCTTTCCACGTCGCCCACCCTTTCTACCAGATCTGCGGGGCTTTGACCCGGTACGATACGGGATATCGGAAATGTCGAGCGCCTTTTTTCCCTGGGCACGCTGGAGGCAGTTGTAGAGCATTAGTGCCTCTGGAAACATGGCCTTGGAATAGACCCTCTTTTGCCACTTTCCCCGGGAAATACAAAAAATTATTGGCCACTGGCTTGAAAGAAGCTGGGCCAGATGCTCCCTGTCGGCCCTTTTAAAATCATAGGGGTAAAATATGGAGTCAACCAAGGCCCTCACCTCGTTTGTTGGCCATCTCACCTTTACAGGTTCAAGGGCCTTCCACTGGGCCGAGTAATGAAGAAGGGGGTACACCATTGCCGCAAGAAAAAAGGCGTCACTGAGTCCTTTGCCATCCCTTGCCACTAGCTTGTCCACCTGCCTGAGCATGGAAATCAACAGTTTTCGAGCCTTGTTTCCCTCATCTTCCGTTTCCATGAGCTTTGCAAGCCCTGGAAACAAGTGGGGAAACATTCCAGATTTAAACAGCAGCTTGAGCCATGGTGCAGAAAAGCCCGAGCGTATGTCCTTGAGCCACTCGTCACGCACCCTGGGTACTGCACACAACCTTATCTTGTCTCCATGCCTGACAATCGCCTGCCAGGTGACCTCATCGATCTTGAAACCCGTCCTGGCAGCATGACGAATGGCCCTGAGCATTCTCACTGGGTCCCTGATAAAGCGTCTTTCAGGGTCGCCAATCGTCCGGATGATGCCCTCTTCCAGGTCTTTGATGCCGCCTACGTAATCAATTATACTGAAATCGGCTATGTTGTAGAAGAGGCCGTTTATGGTGAGATCCCGCCTGAAGGCATCCTCCTTTGGGTTTCCAAATATGCTGTCTGGCCCCAGGCCCTCCCGCATGGCCTCCCTGTCATCCAGCTCTATCTGCCTCCTGAATGTGGAGACCTCTATGATCTTTCCCCCTCTGAAGTAAACATGAACCAGCCGGAACCTCTTTCCAATGATGCGGCTGTAACGAAAAAGTCGCCTTACCTCCTCAGGGGTGGCATCGGTGCCAATGTCAAAATCCTTTGGTTTCTTGCCAAGGAGCAAGTCCCTGACGCTGCCGCCCACCAAATAGGCCAGGTAGCCATGATCCTTCAGCCTGTACAGTACCTTCAGGGCCTCGGGCTCTATATTCTTCCTGCTTATACAATGTTTTGGCCTTGGAATTATGCGTGGGCCTGTTGATACGTCTCCAAAAAGACTTTTTTGGGAATCCTCCATGGAAGGGGTGGGCTGAAAGAGTAAGGGCCTCTTTTGTCCCCTCCTGCCCTTCCCACGATTTCTATAACTTTTTCGGGCCATGAGAAGCGTTTCAGGAGGCCTTTTTGAAGACAGACGTGTCTATCTGATACTTCTTGACCTTGTAATTTATGATGCGAAGGCTCGTACCCAGAAGTTTGGCAGCCTTTGTCTGGTTGCCCCTGGTCTCTGTGAGGGCCTCGATTATAAGGTCTTTTTCGAAGTTGGCCACTGCCTCTTCAAAGGAGGGCCTTGCACCCGATTCCGCCAGATCATCTCCGGTTATCTGCAGGTTGGCAGGAAGGTGATGGATTCTGAGTATATCCTCGTCGCAGATAAGCACGGCTCGCTCGATGTAGTTTTGAAGTTCTCTGACGTTACCAGGCCAGTTGTACTGCATAAGGCAGTCAAGGGCTGCCTTGGAGAATCGCTTGATCTTCTTCTTGTGCTCAGCGGCAAACTTTTCCAGAAAGTGCTCGGCCAGAAGGATTATGTCTGTCTTTCTCTCTCTAAGAGGCGGCAAAAATATGGGGAACACATTTAGTCTGTAATAAAGGTCTTCCCTGAATTCACCCCGTTCCATGGCCTCTTCGAGGTTTTTGTGTGTGGCAGCCACTATACGGCAATCCACCTTTATGGAACGGGTGCCACCCACACGTTGAAACTCCTTTTCCTGAATTACCCCAAGGAGTTTAACCTGCACGCTAAGAGGCAGGTCTCCTATCTCATCGAGGAATATGGTTCCCTTGTTGGCAAGCTCGAACCGACCCTTTTTTCTCTGAACCGCACCGGTAAATGCCCCCTTTTCATGGCCGAAAAGCTCGCTTTCAATAAGGGATTCAGGCAGGGCCGAACAGTTCACGCTTACGAAGGGGCCCTTGGCATGGCGGCTGTTGTAGTGGATGGCCTTGGCAATCATGGACTTGCCTGTACCGCTTTCGCCCCGCAGGAGGACAGTGGCGTTGCTGTCGGCAACGCGCATAATCATGTCGAAGACCTCCTGCATCTGGCTGGAGTTGCCAACGAGGCTTTCAACCTTGTATTTGGCTGCCAGGGCAATCTTCAGCTTGCGATTTTCTGAAAGGAGGGACTGGCGCTCCTTGTTGGCCTCATGGAGCCTTATGACCGTCTGGGCTATGATGCTACTTATGATGGTAAGTAGGCGAAGGTCGTCCTCGAGGGAGACCCCAGGCATTGCATAGCGGTCGACACTAAGGGCTCCAATGGTGAAGTTTCCATGATTTATGGGCACGCAAATGAATGATATGGGAAGACTGCAATCTGATGTCTTTCTGCTTCTCGTGCGATTTAAAAAGCGCGGATCCTTTGTGATATTTGGGATGACTATGGGTTGACCTGTTGCGACAACCCGCCCAGTAATACCTTCACCAAGCTTATAATGGCCCCTTTTTTTTGCCTCAAAGCTCAAACCGTGGGCCACTTCTATTTGGAGTTCAGACGAATCAGGGTTCAAAAGGGTGACTGTGCCCCTTATGAGCCCAAACTTTCTTGCCAGTATGTCCAGCACATCGTGAAGGGCGGCCCTCAGGTTGTTGGAGCTGGAAAGGGTCTTTGCCACCTCATAGAGACATGACAGTTCCTCTATCTGGCGGCTCTGGGGGATATCTTCACTGGCAGCGTAGCTTATGTCGGCGACGCCGCCCCTTTTTCTCTTACGCTCTGCGGTTTCCATATGCAGGGTGAACTTTAATTGGCTATTACAATTTTGCAATATTTTTTGCTGAC
>JAADCZ010000106.1 GCA_013154175.1 Thermodesulfobacteriota bacterium | reverse complement strand
ACTGGACACTATTTCCGGGGTGATTAAATTAAGTTTAAGTACCTAGCAGGCCTCAAATGGCCGGACACACAAATGAAGGAGCAAGGCAAATGATAATAAGGCAACCTGCAGTAGCCAACCAGTTTTACCCAGGAGATCCTTTGGCTCTTAGGCGTGAGATAGCCCAGTATATTCCAACAACTGTTCATGCGCATCCGGCCAGGGGAGTCGTAAGCCCCCATGCCGGCTATGTCTATTCAGGCCATGTGGCAGGCGCTGTGTACAGTATGGTTAAGGTGCCTGAACATGTGGTGATACTAGGGCCAAATCATACGGGCTATGGCTCCTATGCAGAGATAATGAGTGAGGGAATTTGGCAAATGCCCATGGGAGATGTTCCCATCGCCGATGATCTTGCCAGGGTAATCATGGAAAACTGCCCTGACCTTACAGACGGCTATCAGGCCCATATCTATGAACACTCCCTTGAGGTGCAAGTTCCCTTTTTGCAGTATCTACAGCCCGACTTGAAGATAGTTCCAATTTGTCTGGGCCCTCTCGAGCTGGATGTTTGCCTGGCAATCGGGCAGGGCATTGCAAGGGCAGTGGCCGGTTTCGGCAAGCCTGTATTGTTGGTTGCCAGCACCGATATGAGTCACTACGTATCTGCGGATGTGGCCCAAAAACTGGATGGTCTGGCCATAAGAGAGGTTCTGAAGTTGGACCCGGCAGGGCTTTATAATACTGTAAAACAATATGGCATTTCCATGTGTGGATATATTCCAACGACCATTACCCTCGAGGCATGCAGGGATCTTGGTGCGCAAAACGCCGAGCTAGTAAAATATGCAACTTCAGGTGATATAAACGGTGATTATTCCAGGGTCGTAGGTTATGCAGGCTTTGTCATAAGATAGTCTTGTTGGTGGAGTAAAAAAAACGAGCTGACAGTTGCTGGCAGGGTGCCACCAATTTGGCCCTTATGTGCAATGCAAGAAAGGTGGCTGTAGGGGCGAGAGGCAAAATAGAATTATCAAAGCATAAAAAGAGCATAAGAAAAGAGGGGCGAGCCAAAAGCTTCGCCCCTCTTTCTTTTCAGGGTGTTATATCTCTATTTCTTCCCACTCAAGTCTTGTGTCTGCAAGGATGTCCATACCTTCGAGAAGCAGTTTTCCTGCATTGGTTATCTTGTCAGACTTGATGTAAATGAGTTTCCTCAGGGCCAGAACGGTCTCTTCCATGACTTCGGAATCGAGTCCGCTCTTACGCTCGGCCTCTTTCCAGTTGATCTGGCCGTTTTCTGTGGATTCAGCCGCTGCTGCCAAGAGCCTTAGCATGTGCGGGGTCACATGGAACTCTATGCCTTCGGGCACTATCCACATAGCGCGTTTGAAATAGGTGCCTGCTTCAGTGACCTTGTAGAGGCCCCCTGGCAGCACGTCCACGATTCCATTTCCTGTAAGCCTTTCAAGGGCGGCAACCACCTCTTTTTCTTCCATCTTTGGCAGGTGTTGCAATATCTGGCTAAGGAACATTCCACGCCAAAATGGCAAGACATTGAGAACCTTTCTCTGCTGGCCGTCCACAGTGGGCAGACGTTCGATTGAGCTTGCAAGTCTGGAGAAGAGCCGTCCAGATTTGGTTGGGAATGCCTTTCCAACGAGACCTTCCTCTTCAGCCTGGGCGACCCAACCGTCATCTGGAGAGAGGTTTTCCATCCTGGTGGTGGTGATGGCCATTACACCGCTAGCAGAAACAGATTTCAGTCCCTGGGTCTTTCTGTCTTCCCGGACTTCCTTGCCAATGTCTGTCAGTTCATATACCAGGACTCCATCCTCGATGCGTTCGGCCTTGATAAGGCGATAGCCCTCCAGGACGTAGAGGGAGTTCTGGGTATCTGCCTTGGTAATGCCCTTGTCTTCCAGGAAGGACTTGACCGATTTGTTGTTGGGAATGATTTCCGGATTGTCCTTGTTTTTGTCCCAAAGGGTTTCAATGGCCTCCAGCACTTCAAAATCCCTTCCCTTGAGGCACACGGCAGGGTTCAGGGTGATTGGTGATACGTATAGGAGCTTTGCTGCCTCATAAAGGGAGCGCCCGGCAGGCAGGAGTTGTCCTTTGTCGTCCATTGCCCCCATGGCCTGAAGTTTTAACAGTTCATCTTCCTGCAGGTCTTCCTTGAGTATGAGGGTAAACAATTCGTCATCCAGCACAGGGCTTGGTGCCAGGCCCTTTAAGAGGGCGGCCCTTATCTGCTGGCCTCCACCGGTAAGTGAATATGAGTTGCCAAAGGGCAATGAGAAGACAAGAAGGCGCATGGCCTCCAGTTCATAGACCTCTTCCTTCTCAAAGGGCACGAGGGATTTCTTGCCAGGCCCTGGCGGGCACTTTCTCAGGCCTTCCAGAAGGGGTTTAGTTAGGAAAATCAGGGGAAGCGCCTGGTCGTAGGCCTCAAGAATGGATTCTGCCACTGGCAATAACTTGCCGTCCTGGGCCATGCCCCTCTTTTCCAGCTCTGAGGCAATTTGTGGCTGTGCACTCACATCTCCCTGTGCAAGTCGAGCTACTTCTATGAGTGAGATAACTTCAGAGCCGATGAACTTGAAGTTATCGGGCCATGTATCGATTTCTCCAGTTTGCTGGAGACATTCTTCAATGGCTTCTCCAACCATGTGGCCAGGTTGGGATAGTTCAAAGATTCCGTCTTCCTGTTCCTGAATAAGTCCGGCAAGTTGCAGGTGGTGCAGGTATTCAAGATCTTCTTCAGTAAGCTCATCAACCGCCTTGTCCAGCGAGAGCCCCTGGTTCCACTTGTCTTTCATTCTAGCAAGTAACAAGGCATGTTTTTTGGTAATTATCATATAAGAATCCTCCTTTTTTTCAGTGTCCTCGCCAATTATTACAATAAAGATTGCAGGGATTCGAGGGAAAATATAACCTCCCGTTGCTACTCAGAATAAACACTCTTTCTGTTATGTCCATAAATAAGGAGACAAAAAAATGTTTGATTTCAAGATTTTTATTACTGTATTTGGGTCAGTTTTTCTATCAGAACTTGGCGATAAAACCCAGTTGGCCACATTTCTCTTTGCAACGACTGAAAAAGGAAGGGCACTGAGTGTATTCGCAGGCTCTGCCTGTGCCCTGGTGTTGTCTTCTGCTCTGGCGGTTTTGGGGGCAGGTGTGGTGGGAAAGTACATGAATCCCGCTCTGATAAACAAGATAGCGGGCATCGGCTTCATCGTGATAGGCGTGTGGATCTTGATAAATCGCGGCTAGTTATATAGAACAAAAGGGAAGAATAGTAGAAGGAGGTGCCTTTAAGTGGGCTTTACAAACAAGATAAGGATTCTCAAGGTAGATCTGTCTTCGGGCCAGATATCCAGGGAAGAACTGAGCGAAGAGGTTTCAAAGAAATTTATTGGAGGACGCGGTGCTGGAACATATCTGTTGAACTCCCTTCTTAAGGGCGATGAAGATGTGTTCTCTGAGGCAAATCCCCTGATTTTTGCCACCGGCCCCCTGACAGGTACGGCAGCGCCGACTGGCGGCCGCTATATGGTGCTTTGCAAAAGCCCCCTGACGGGTCTGGTTGCATGTTCAAATTCAGGGGGGCACTTTGGCGCAGAACTCAAGCGCACTGGCACGGACATTGTCTGTGTTGTGGGAAAGGCCCAGGAACCGGTCTATCTCTATGTGGATGATGACAAGGCAGAGCTTAGGTCTGCGTCCCATCTGTGGGGCCTTGATACCCACAAGACGACGGCCATCTTGAAGGAGGAGGCAGGGGCCGAATCGGCCAAGGTGGCTTGCATAGGCCCTGCAGGCGAAAATCTTGTGAGATATGCATGCATAATAAATGATCTTCACAGGGCTGCAGGCAGATCTGGTGTAGGGGCCGTAATGGGCTCGAAGAAGCTAAAGGCCATAGTGGTCACAGGGGCTACTAGGCCTGAGCCAAGTGACCACGACAAGTTCATGGAAACTGTCAAGGCCAGGGTAAAGACCTTGCAGGAAAATCCTGTTACAGGCCAGGGGCTCCCGGCACTTGGGACAAAGGTGCTGGATAACATCATAAATGAGCATGGTGCCTACCCAACCAGAAACTTCCAGACGGGTGTCTTTGAATCCACCGATGAGGTATGCGGCGAGGCCCTGGTGGAAAAGGGCTATCTGAAAAAGAACAGAGGCTGTTACGCATGCCCCATAAAGTGTGCCAGGGTTACAGAGCTCCCCTCTGGAAACAAGGGCGAGGGGCCAGAGTATGAAAGCGGTTGGGCACTTGGTGCAGCCGCTGGGGTCAAGGACCTTATCGCCATAACCGAGGCCAACTATCAGTGTAACCTCATGGGTCTAGACACCATCTCCTACGGGACTACGGTAGCATGTGCAATGGAGCTGTTCGAAAAGGGGCTCATCAAGAAGGATGAGCTGGAAGGCGGGCCAGCCCTGACCTTTGGAAGCAGTGAGGCAATCGTATTTTATGCACAAAAGACGGCATACAGGCAGGGTTTTGGCGACAAGCTGGCAGAAGGCTCCCTGCTCCTCGCCAAGGGTTACGGTGCAGAAGAATATTCAATGTCTGTAAAGGGTCAGGAACTTCCTGCCTATGACCCAAGGGGCGTTCAAGGCCAGGGCCTATCCTTTGCCACATCAAACCGTGGCGGTTGCCACGTAAGGGGCTATCTGATTGCACCAGAGATTTTGGGCATCCCGGAAAAGCTTGACCCCCAGTCCACAGAGGGCAAGGCCCAGTGGGTGAAGATATTCCAGGATCTGACTGCAGTGATAGATTCCATGGGAATGTGTCTTTTTAGCTCCTTTGCCCTTGGTGCCGAGGACTATCTGGCCATTCTCAATGCCTTTACAGGGTTTGACTACAGCCTCGATGAAATGATGGAGTGTGGCGAGCGGATTTGGAATCTGGAGCGGGCCCTCAATCGTCGGTTTGGAATGGCCCCTGGAGCCGATACGTTGCCCAAGAGGCTACTCAAGGAACAGATGCCAGAAGGTCCGCAAAAGGGCCATACTGTAAGGTTGGATGAGATGCTGCCTGAATATTACGAGCTCAGGGGCTGGGATGAAAATGGCTTCCCCAAGAAGGAGACCTTGGAACGCCTGGGTCTGGATGCCTAAATGAAGGTAGATGTCAGGGTTTTCGGGCCCCTTCGTCTAAACTCTGGCAAGAAGGGCCTGACCTTGGAGCTGGCTGGCCCTAGGGTCAGGCTCAGGGAGATATTGAAAGAGGTGGCCAAGGTAAAGGGGCTCGAAGAGCTTGAAGGTGTTGCAAAGAGGGGCTTTGGAGACGGAGCCCCTTTTATCATTCTTGTCGATGGAAGGAACTGCTTGGATCTTCAGGGGCTCGATACCGAAGTCGGCGAGGGCCAGAAGGTCTCCATCTTTCCACCCAGTGCCGGAGGCTGAATCTGTTTTTTTCAAGGCAGTTACCCATAGTCGGGCCTGAAGGCCAAAGGCGTCTCGAAGAGGCCACTGTGGTGGTTGCAGGCGTTGGGGGCCTGGGTTCGGTTGTTGCAGAGGCCCTTGTTCGGGCAGGAATCGGCAAGCTATGCCTCGTTGATTACGATGTGGTTTCTGTCTCTGATTTGAATCGCCAGATACTTTATTCCCATGAGGACTTGGGAATCAAAAAAGTCGATGCAGCGACCAAAAGGCTTTTGGCCATTCGCCCCGATGTTGAGATAGTAGGGGTTCAATCAAGGATTACATCAGATTTCAAGTGGCCTGTTGAGCCATCTATCGTGGCAGATTGTCTGGATAATTTTGACTCCCGTTTTGCCCTGGATGAAATATGCAGGCGTCAGGAGGTGGCCCTAGTTCATGGAGGGATCGATGGGCTCTATGGCCAGGTTTGCACCATTTTGCCAGATGCTGTCACAAGATTGCCCAATCTTTTCAAGGGCGTGGGCCAAAAGTCAACACCGGCAGCCCTTGGTGCCGGTTGCATGGTTGTTGGCGGCATCCAGGCCCTGGAAGTAATGAATTTTATCTTAAAAGGCACAAAAGGGCTCTCTACGAGTAGCACCCTTTTGGCCATAGATCTTCATGAGTTTTCCATCGAAAGGCTGCAATTAGCCTAGGTCGCTCAGGGCCTGGCCGGCTTTTGTGGTTGTAAAGCTGCCTGGCCTCAAGAGGCTGCCTTAAAAGAACGCTTGCATGGAGGGTTGCCATCAGTGATGGCTGTTTCCATTGCAAACCGTGCAGCTTTTTCTCTTGTCAGCCGGGCATTCCACTATGTTCCAGCAAGGGGCATATTCAAGCAGTCTCTTGATGCCGGCAATACTTATTCCCTGGTCGTGTATCATGTAGCGAATGCATTTTATCCACTGAATATCGTTCAGTGAGTAGTAACGCCTTCCAGCCTTGCGGAAGGGTTTTACCAGCCCTTCCTCCTCGTAGATTCGAAGGGTTCTGGGGTGTATTTCCAACATTGCTGCTGCAGTGCCTATGCTGAAAAGGGGTTGTTCCGGATCGATTCCCTGAAATTCAGTGCCTATTCCAGCAGCCTTTGCAGTACCTATATCCAAGAAACCCCTTGTGGCTTTGTTCGTTATCTTTGCTGCTCTCATGGCTTTGTTCCCCTCTAATGTTGGGCAGGAGGAGCAAGAGGCTCCCCCTGCTGACCGCCGACTAATGATGGCCTGCCTCGCTAAAGATTCTGCCGAAGAGCCTTTCCCCTGCTATGAATCCTGCCACGCAGAGGGCTACGGCTCCTGCCACGATTATCATCTCGCCAATGGAGGGTACGTAGTTGATATACTTTGGCAAGTTGTCCCAGCCGTAGAAGACGGGTGTTTCCTGACCAGCAACCACCAGATCAAATCTCTGTACGAATGCACCCACGAGTGCCATCAAAGATGCTGTTGCCATGGCTGGTACGTTCTTCATCTGGGTACCAATGAGGATGAACAGGGGCAGAATGAGGCCAATTACCGTTTCGAATACCCAGAAGTTCATGGAAAGAGGACCAGTCAGCAGGTTGTCTGCAGCGAGCCTAGCTAATTCATTGCCACCTACATAGAGCGATATGAAGCGCCATACAGTAGCTACAATGAGCAAGAACAGGGTCAATGCGAGCACTTTTCCTGCCATCTGTACGCCAGAGTAGGTCTTTTCGTCCAGTTCAGCACCACGCATTCTGTGGGAAAGGTGTGTGAAGAGGATGATTGCAGCAGCTCCGCTCATAAAGGCCGAGCACAGGAAGTACACAGGCAACTGGGCTCCGTACCAGAAGGGACGCGCTGACAGTGTTGCAAAGACAGCTCCCAGGTTGGTGTTTGCACCTACCTCAGCAAGTGCTCCAGCAATGCCTATGGCCAGGGCAATCTGCCATTTTCTGGTCAAAATTGCGAAGAATTCAAGAAACATGCAGCCAACAGCAAGACCGTACAGGGTACCCATCCACCATATATTTGATGAAAAGTTTGGTGAAATGACATTGTAGAGAAGCATCCTGTGAGGGTTTTCAAGCTCCAATCCAATGGCCAAGAAGGCAGATAGTATGGTAACTATGGACAGAAATACTGCCCTGTTGCCCAGTGCTGCCAGCTTGTTGCCGCCGAATGAATGCCCTAGGGCGGCGAGCAGGCACAGGCCTGTTGAAGTAATTGCAAAGAAGGCGTAGGTGGAAATCAGGATGCCCCACGGGACCTCTCTCGTTACTCCATATACATGTTGATGGCCCACGATAAAGGCATATACGCCTGTTAGCAGGGCAGTGCCAACGATGCCTAGACATACTGCCAAGGCGATATTAATCTTTGTCTTCGCAAGAGTTGGTTCGGCCAAAGTGTCTATTGAAATGTTAAGTGCCATGTCGTATACCTCCCTTAATAGATGTAGTTGTCTCGTCTCTGGGCTAGACGGCTTCTGGTTCATTCATGTCTTCCTTGTTTCCAAGGGACATGACTGCTAAAAATGCAGGAATGGCCGAGAATGGTCCGAGAACCACGAAGAGTAGGAGACTTAATGTGAACCAGAATCCTTCTGTAAGGGTTTCGGTTCGGGCCCAGAGGCCACTGTGTTTGCCATTGTGCAGGTTGAGTTTTTTGGAAATGTTGATCAGGGCGCTCATTTTATTTCTCCTTTCAAGTTTATCAGGCCGCCACCTGAATGAAGGGTCTGGAAAGGGCCGCCACCCTTTCCGTTAACTTTTGTGTCCCATTTGCCAATTGTTAGTGCATGGGGTGTGCCAGAATGGTGGAAATTAGAATTTATAATTAAAATGCATAGTGAAATTAATAGGTTAATCTTTTAAATAGTTTTTTCACAAATTAATTTAATAAAATTTATGTTACTTTTTACGATTTAAATGGGCTTAAATTTCGCCCATTTGCCTCGCCATTCGGGCTTAAATTTCGCCCATCTTGTGTAACCTGAAATAATTGAGCCTTTCGCTTTTTCCTCCTAGTGTAACGGCGGTTACAGAGGAGCTCCCAGATTTTGCCCATGAAATCTAGGCCCTTTTCCCAATAAATCCCCATTTTAAACAGGGCGAATTTTGCGCCATTCCTGTTAAGAGTCAAAAAACCTTGGCAAAAATATATTCTTTAATATCAATAGGTTGCGTTCAGTTTGTGTGTTTTGGCACATATTTGTCATGTGTAATTCCGAACGATTTTAGAAAAAAATATACTCCTTTGACTTGACAATTATAATTTATAATGTTAGTTAACCCTGTAAGCTTGCTATTAGTTAAGTAAAAGTTCTGTTACTAAACTTTAGCATTCAAAGGGGGTGATAGGCTCTAATAGGAAAGGCACCAAGGATTTGAGGTCTTTTATGTGTGTTTAAGTTTATCAGGGCAGGCCGCCACCTGCCAAAAACCAAACAAGGAGCTCATAGAATGAAGGGTATCATTTTCTTGATTGTGTGGTTGAGTTGCGCTTCGCTGCATACGTTCTACGACCTAAAGGTTAAGCCTTTTGTGCAGCGCAAGAAGGACGAGTGGGGAGCACCCATAGATTAGTAACCCACCGTCGATTTCTTAATCGACAAAACCTTAAAAAGGAGTCTGTGTCCCATGTCAAACGCAACAGATATCAATATTAAAGGATATAGCTCTCTCACTGGGAGAGGGGTCATATATAACTCTGTGTTGGCCCTGCTTGCCGTCCTAGCCGCTGCTGGAATCGCCTTTGGTCTTCACGCCCTGTATGCAGGTCACGATCAAGTTTATGGAGTAACTAGGGATGTGCCCTGGGGCCTTCTCATTGCCACGTACGTCTTTTTCGTGGTTACTTCCACAGGGCTTTGTCTAGTTTCTTCCCTTGGCCACGTCTTTGGTTTCGAAAGCTTTCACGAGATTGGAAAGCGCGCCGTGTATCTCGCCATCTGTACCATCATAAGTGGATTCCTGGTTATCTCCTTTGAGATAGAGAATCCCTGGAGAATGGCAATTTATAATGTTCTGTCCCCAAATCTTACTTCAAATATCTGGTGGATGGGGACGTTGTATGGCGCGTATCTGTTTTTCATGGTTTCCGAATTTGCCTTGCTGGTGCGGGGAAACCATCGGGCTGCCGGTTTGCTTGGCCTCCTCGGGGTTGCAGCCGGAATAGCTGCCCACAGTAATCTCGGAGCTGTCTTTGGGCTTTTGAATGGGCGCCAGTTCTGGCACGGACCATACATGCCCATCTATTTCATTGCCTCGGCCATGATGTCCGGATGTGCGGCAATTCTATTTTTTACCTACTTGGCCCACCGTATAAATGACATGCCCATTGATTCCAAGGTGAGAAACTCCTTGAGGGCCACGGGGCGGCTTGGAATGCTGCTAATGGCCACCTTGATGTTTTTCATTACGTGGAAGGTGCTTTCCGGGTTGGCAGGCTACCCTCCTGGAAAGTTTGAGGCCATGATGACTCTCATTGCAGGAAGCTATGCACCAAATTTCTGGATTGGCGAGATACTGCTGGGCATGGCCCTACCCTTCTCCATTTTGCTTATCACCAAGGCCGAGTCTCCCAAATGGGCATGGGTGGCAGGGCTTGTATCGTTGATAGGTATCTTTTTCATGCGCTATGACCTTGTAGTGGTCGGTCAAATAGTGCCCGCCTTCCATAGCTTAGGTGCGGAGGGTTATAAGGGCATTCTCACATACACTCCGTCCCTTCATGAGGTGATGATAACCGTGGGAGGGCTGAGTCTGTGTGGACTAATGTTCCTTATTGGCGAACAAGTTTTCCGAGGACACCAGTAACGATAATTGTACTTAGGGGGTTGATATGAGGCAGCAAGAAGGTTTGCAAGGTGCCAGTTTGAGGTATTTCAGCGCAGGGCGCACAGCGAGGCTCCTGCACATAAGCCAGGCCACACTCCGGACCTACGAGCTCGAGGGGCTGATAAGGCCGGAATATATCAGGGGGCAGAAGTGTTTTAGTCACGAACAGGTCAATTGGATTTCCTGTATAAATCATCTCATCCACGATCAAGGTATCAGTATCCCTGGTCTGAAACGTCTTCTCAAGCTGGCACCATGTTGGGAAATAGCAGATTGCCCTGAAGAGACCAGGTGTTCCTGCAAGGCAAGTTCATTTACCATTCAATACCTTGAAAAAGGCGCCGGGGTTCCACAGTGTATGGCCCATACCCAAAAGACTTGCAAATCTGAAGAAGACTACCACTTCGATCAAGCCATTCATTAGCAACAATTCTTTCTACTTTTTCTCACTAAAAAGAGGGGCGTTTGGCCCCTCTTTTTTTGTAAAAAAAGGCATTACTTCGGACTGGATGGAAATTATTTTTTTAAATTTCGATGGTGGCAATTTTCGTCTTTAACTGCCACAAAGTTGCACTCCCAAGGGGATTCATCCCTTGCTCGGCCTAAAAATCCCCCTGTTTTGCCATATCTTACGAAATTTTGGCTAAATGTGCCCTTTTGGTTGCGACTTAGAATAAGTCCTTCACGTTTATTTTTGGGCGTATTTTGCGCCCTTTTGTTATTTTAATGGGAAATTGTTTTGTTTAGGAACAAGAGGCAGAGAAATTTTTGCTTTTCTTAACATTCTATTTTTAATGGAATTTTTCCGAATCCTTGTGAAAAGCGTATTTTTTTTCTCCAGTTGGTCTCAACGTTGCAGAATGTAACCACAAGTTAGGGACGGGACTTCTTTTGAGCTCCTAGAAACTAATGGCCCCAAGTGGCGGCTTGGGGCCAAAATGAGCGCCCTCCAGGGAGGATTAAAATTCGCCCCATTTTTTAGAGGCATAACCATAGTTTGTCAAGATAAAAAATAGAAAAGAGGAGGATTTATTATGGCAAATGGAATGTCTGCTCTAACCGCCTGGGTTGAGCCTCGAGTGGCCAAACCGGGTATAACTGTAGCCGCATTGGGACTACTAGGTGTGGTAGGTGCAGTTCTCGTTGTAGGTATCTACGGATTCTTTTTCGGACACATGCACCTGTATGCAACTACAAGGGAGATTCCTTGGGGAATCTTGATTTCCAATTATGCATCCTTTGCAATCATTTCAACAGGTCTCGTTTTGATAGCAGCTATAAGTCACGCCTTTGGAGGCAATCCCCTGGCGCCCTTGGCCAATAGGGCTGTCTATCTTTCTATCATCACCATATTTGCAGCCTTTCTGTCCATTGGTGTCGAGCTTGAAAGCCCCCACAGGATGCTTCTCTACAATATCATTTCTCCAAATTTCACTTCAAACATCTGGTGGATGGGAACCCTCTATGGTCTTGCCGTTGGCTGCATGCTCCTAGAATTTTTTGGCATCCTTACTGAGAGTTGGAAGATGGCCCTGTACATAGGCGTACTTGGGGCCTTGGCCGAGGTCGGTGCAAACTCCAACCTTGGAGCCGTCTTCGCAACATTGGCCGCGCGTCCCTTCTGGTACGGCGCCCAACTTCCCGTGTTTTTCCTCTGTTCTGCAGTCATGAGCGGTGCAGCATGCATTATCCTCTTCACCCACCTGGCTTACAAGATTCGTGGTGAAGAGATGGATGAAAAGACCTTTATAGCAGTCAGGACAGCAGGCAAGATCCTGGCACTGACACTTTTCCTCGTGGCCATCGCCATTACCTGGCGTTTCATAGTGCTCATGACAGACGGTGAAATGGCCAAGTTGTCCGCTATGAACCTGCTCAAGGGCCCCCTTGCAGGTAACTTCTGGGTCTTTGAGGTAGTAATCGGTCTTGTCTTGCCCCTGGTTCTTCTGGTGGGAACCCAGGTAAACAATGTGATGGCAATGTCAACCGCAGCCCTTATGGCCTTGGTAGGCGGCTTTTTCCAGAGGTACGACTTGGTCGTAAATGGCCAGGCCACACCTGTATTCTACGGTTGGGACAATCTGCCCAGCTTCATGCACTATATGCCTTCTCCGGCAGAGTTGTTGGTGGTTGCCGGCTCCATTTCCCTTACAGTGGCTGGCTTTCTCCTGGGAGAACGGTTCTTTGGAAAGGTCTTTTCCGTAAGTGACCATTAAAACTGAAAACGTAGTTTGCAGTTTTGAGTCCAGGCAGGTCGAGGAGACTCGGCCTGCCCCAACCTTGCTACACGTAAAGGGATATGCTCACAGTGCAAGATAAAAACACTCAACTGACGAGACGCAGCGAAGCCGTAGAAAAGGTAACAAAGCGAGACAAGATAGATATCGATACTGGTCTGGAGGGGGTAGAGCCAGACAAGGCCATCTTTCCCATAGGAACGGCTGCATCCATGCTGGACGTTCACCCAAGGACCCTCCGGATCTATGAGGATGAAGGACTTGTCAAGCCCAAGCGCAAGGGTGGGCGCAGGTATTACAGCCTAAATGATATTCAGTGGATAAAGTGTCTGCGGCACATGATACATGACCAAGGCATCAGTATCGCAGGAATCAAGAAGCTGATGCAGTACACGGCCTGCTGGAACATAGTTAACTGCCCTATGGAGAAGAGGAAACAGTGTACTGCCTATAAGTGCTCAGGAATTGGAATGAAGACCACGGAATGATTTTTTAGATTTTGTTGAGTAATTAGCGAAAGTTTAACCCATTGCCAAATTTTTTGTTCGTTCTAGTCCTTCGTATTTTTCTGCAATTTTAAGTTTAATAATTCACAAGTTTTCTTAGCCCCATCAGAAACAATCATATCTCCCAAGGCCTTCTGCCTGTTCAGTAATCATCCCTATAAATTTGAGACCTACTAAAGAATGCAAGAAAGCCTGCCCTATGCCAGTTTGCGCCAAAGGGCATCGTTACCCATAAAAAAAGGCATGCCACCCATGAGTGAATAGCATGCCAGTCGGTTACAGTTCAGCTATCTTTACTGGAGAGGTCTTAGAACTTTAGCTGATAGACCATCTGGAATTTGTGTTCGTTACCTGGATCGTTTCCAGGGGATGGGGCTGCGCTATGTTTGTTCCCAAAGTCCCTGCCAAAATCGGTGTATTCGTAATCAACCAATACGTAGTTTCCATGAACGATCTCAAGCGCCCCTCCACCGATGTACAGGTCATACTTGGCATCCGAAGCGATTTTATGGTCCTTGTCCCTGTCTATGTGATCGTACCGAAAGAAAAGGTTCAACCTCCTGTCGAGCCAGGGACTTATGAGGTAAACAGGCGGCCTTACGTTTACAAAAAAGGAATAGTTTTCTGTCCACAGGGCCTTGCCATCGGGCCGGAGCCAATTTCCATCCTTGTTGCCCTCGGTTACGAAATATTGGGCTGTTAGAATCAGGCGCGGATGTTCGAAGCTCATGTACCCCATTTGCACCTGATAATCTGGGAATTCACCATTTTGCGTCGCCCTTTGGTTTGCCTCTCCGTAGAGTCCAAAGTAGCTAAGTTGCAGGCCTGGAATAATGTCAGGAAGGGGTCTTATGGTAAGTCTGCCCTCTATTACCTTGTTCCCATTGTTCTCCTTGGCATGATAGCCACTGCCGTTATAGACACCCAGGTGCCAGCTTCCATACCTGCCCGCATAGTGATGGTTGCCAGTTCGCGCCAAGGCATCCTCCAGTTCTCCGCCCAGATAACCCCGCAGGCTTACCCCAAGGTCTGCCGAATTGAAGGTGCCTGCCCGCTCGATGGGCATTGTCCCCTGGCACCTGTAAGGGTTGACGTGTTCCTCAAAGTCGAGCCAGGGAATATGGCCAAGTCCAAACTCTGCCTTCATGTTGGTGAGGAGGCCAAGATCTGGGGTGCGAAATTCGGCATACAGATATTTTAGCCTGGCCTTCCAGTCGCCGGTGTCGTCTTGACGGACGTCGTAGGTGAGATGTCCCTGGAGCCAAGGCGTGATTCTTTTATATACCCTGAAATAACCCCGTTTGATGGTAAAGCGGTTGTAGCTTTCCTGGCCACCGTGGGATTCGGCTGTCTCCCCGATGCTATAGTCCAAGTAGGCAAGCATCTTGAACTTTAGGCCTCGAAATGCCTTGGGCGTTGCCTCTTGTCTGATTTCCTTGGCAAGTCTCTCCTTTTCCTGTCTTTTCAGGGCTTCAGCTTCGGCCTGGATCTCCTCTGCCTCTTTTTCCGTCAATATCCCCTTTTTTATAAGGACCTGAAGTAGAGGGTCTTGGGGTTGTGCATGGACAACAGGGCTCTTTCCTGCCCACAAGGCAAGGATCATTGCAATTAGGAACGGGACACTCCAGCAAAAACACTTTTTCATCTTTCGCCTCCTGTTAAGTACTTACTAGATTCTCCCCGGATGATGCAGCAAGAGTTCTAACATTGGATTTTTAGCTTTGCATTAGGCAGGGGTTAATTTTGCGTTAAACAAGGCCCGAACCATTGAAGGTTGTCACAGAGAAAAACCGTGGGATAATAAAGAGATAATAAAAAAATCCTAACCGTTTCCTAACATTGAATGTCTATAGTTTTTACCAGATGTGAAAGGCTTAGGTGTTTCTAATCATTCACAAAAGGAGGCTGTGAACTCGATGAAAAAGACTCTAATCATTTTTCTTATGTTAATGACAGCCATGTTTGGGCTAGGCACAGGCCCTGTCGTGGCAGGAAAGGTCAAGGCCATTTCAGGGGCAGGTGCCACGTTCCCTTACCCTGTATATGCCAAATGGGCGGCTGCCTATTACAAGCTTACAGGTATCAAGTTGAACTACCAGTCAATTGGTTCAGGGGGTGGAATCAAGCAGATAAAGGCCAAAACCGTTGACTTTGGCGCATCAGACGCTCCCCTGAAACCAGAGCAGCTGGACAAGTGGGGGCTCATGCAATTCCCTATGATTATGGGGGGAGTCGTTCCAGTTGTTAATCTTCCAGGGGTAAAGCCAGGTCAGCTTCGCCTGAGTAACGAGACCCTGGCAGATATTTATCTTGGAAAGATACGTAAGTGGAATGATCCGGCTATCCAGAAGGATAATCCTGGCATGGCCCTTCCTTCCAAGATTATCACAGTGGTTCACAGGGCGGATGGTTCAGGCACGACATGGATTTTCACCAATTTCCTTTGCAAGGTCAGTGAGGAGTGGAAGAAGAAGGTTGGTAACGCCAAGTCAGTGGCATGGCCCACGGGTATCGGTGGCAAGGGCAACGAAGGCGTGGCCTCTTACGTAAAAAGGATTCCTGGAAGTATTGGCTATGTCGAGTATGCCTATGCCCTCCAGAACAGGCTCATATATCTGAAGCTCAAAAACAGGGCAGGAGCCTATGTGGAGCCAAACATTGACACCTTTCAGGCCGCTGCGGCAAATGCCGACTGGGCAGGTGCCAAGGGTTTTTATGTGGTTCTGACCGACCAGCCTGGAAAGGATAGCTGGCCAATCACAGGAGCAAGCTTCATCCTCATGCACAAGATTCAGGACAAACCCGAGGTTGCCAAGGCAGTCCTCACCTTTTTCGACTGGTGTTATAAAAATGGTCAGGAAATGGCCAAAAAACTTGACTACGTGCCAATGCCAGAGAACGTTGTAGAACTCGTGGAAAAGGCATGGGCAACTGAAATAAAGGACAAATCAGGCAATCCTATCTGGCCATAATCGGCTTTTTTGAAGGATAACCGGCCCAGGGCACCCTTAACTTTTAAGGTGGCTAGTGTCTGCCAAGGAGTGAGTTTCTGTGTCTCTGATTGCGGAATTAGCCATGAAATGTTAAGGGTGCTTTGGGCTTTAAGCCATGGAGTTTTGCGCATTAGTGAACAAAAAATGGACAAGGTCAGGTAGGTTTTAGATGATACGCTCAGGAACGAAAGGCCGCATTCTGGATGTTATCTTTTCCAGCGCCACCAAGATTTGCGCCATTTCCGTCTTCTTGATTATCGTGGCAATAATGGTGGCCCTTTTTGCTGGGGCATGGCCTGCCTTGAAGAAGTTTGGCCTCTCCTTTATCTTCAGCGCCGAATGGAATCCTGTTACTGAGCAGTTTGGTGCCCTGGTGGCAATTTATGGAACGGTCGTCACCTCCATAATTGCCATGTTAATAGGGGTGCCCGTAAGTTTTGGTATAGCCATATTCATCACGGAATTGTGCCCCAGCTGGCTCAAGCAGCCAATTGCCACTGCCATCGAGTTGTTAGCTGCCATCCCTTCGATTATTTACGGCATGTGGGGGCTTTTTGTATTTGCGCCCTTTTTTGCCGACCATATTGAACCCTGGATATCCAGCACCTTGGGTAATCTGCCCATAATCGGCCCCCTGTTTTCTGGGCCTCCCCTTGGGATTGGAGTCCTCACAGCGGGGATCATACTTGGAATCATGGTAATTCCATTTATGGCCTCGGTATTTCGGGACTTGTTTGAGGTCGTGCCCCCTGTTCTAAAGGAATCTGCCTATGGAATAGGTGCCACAACATGGGAGGTAATCAAGAAAATAGTGCTTCCCTACACAAAGGTAGGTGTCGTCGGGGCCATAATGTTGGGGCTTGGCAGGGCCCTTGGCGAGACAATGGCAGTAACCTTTGTCATCGGAAATGCCGACAGACTGGAAACTTCCCTTTTAATGCCGGGTAATACCATCTCTTCCAGCCTTGCAAATCAGTTTACAGAGGCGGTGGGCGAGATCTACACCTCTTCACTCATTGCACTGGGACTCATCCTCTTCTTCCTAACCTTTCTGGTATTGGCCCTTGCCAAATACCTGCTTATCAGGCTTACCCTTAAGGAGGGAGTTCGGACGTGAACGGGCTTAAAAATATCAACGCCTCCCTTTACCGCAGAAGGCGTTTTATAAACTATGCAGTACTTGCCAGTTCCATCTTGACCACCCTTTTCGGGCTGTTCTGGCTGGTTTGGTTGTTGGTTACCCTCTTTTCCCACGGCTTTAAGTACCTGAACCTTGCGGTTCTGACCCAACCTACGCCCCCTCCAGGTGAGGCCGGAGGTCTTGCCAATGCCATTGTTGGCAGCATCATGATAACCTGCATGGGGGTTGCCATTGGGGCACCGGTTGGGGTGTTGGCCGGAACCTTTCTTTCCGAGTATGCAGCCAGATCCAGGATTGCCCATGTCATCAGGTTTGTTAACGACGTACTTCTGAGCGCACCTTCCATAATTCTAGGTGTTTTCATCTATGAAATTGTCGTGGTTCCTTCGGGCCATTTTTCAGGCTGGGCAGGTTCTTTGGCCCTGGCCCTGATTGCCCTTCCAATAATCGTTAGAACCACTGAAGATATGCTTCGACTAGTGCCTAACACCGTACGGGAGGCCGCATGTGCCCTGGGTGCTCCCAGGTGGAAGGTAACAGTGTCTGTTGTTTATAGGGCAGCGCGGGCAGGAATATTCACGGGTATTCTTCTTGCCATTGCCAGGATAAGCGGAGAGACAGCTCCCTTGCTCTTTACGGCCCTGAACAATCAGTTTTGGAGCTCCAGTCTCAATGAACCAATGGCAAATCTACCAGTGGTGATCTTTCAGTTTGCCATGAGCCCCTATGAAGACTGGCAGCATCTTGCATGGGCAGGTGCACTTTTGATTACCATAAGTGTGCTGGTCCTGAATATTATTGTCAGGACTTTTCTGCGCGCAGGACACAAGTCGTAAAAATAGGCGGACAGGAATATGGCTGATACAAAAGCAAAAAGTGATTCAAAACCAAATCAGACCCTCTTGGAGCGAGGGTTTGCTTCCATCAAAGGCAGTGACGCCGACGAATCCAGCAAGCGGGGGCCTTCCTCACTCCCCCTGAAGATACAGGTCAAGAACCTCGATTTCTACTATGGGAAATTCCATGCCCTTCACTCCATCTCCATGGACATTCCAGAGAAGAAGGTAACGGCCATGATTGGCCCATCTGGCTGTGGCAAATCCACCCTCATCAGGTGTTTCAACCGGATTTATGAGCTGTACCCAAAGCAGTATGCCACAGGGGAAATACTCCTCGATGGAAGAAATATCCTAGACCCGAAGGAAGATCTTAACCTTCTGAGGGCACAGGTTGGCATGGTGTTTCAGAAGCCCACACCTTTTCCAATGTCGGTATATGACAACATTGCCTTTGGAGTCAGGCTGTATGAGAACCTTTCCAAGGATGAAATGGATGAAAGGGTCGAGTGGGCCCTGAAGAAGTCTGCCTTGTGGAAAGAGGTGAAGGACAAGCTGAAACAGATTGGTACTGCCCTTTCCGGTGGTCAGCAGCAAAGGCTTTGCATTGCACGGGCCATTGCCGTGAAGCCTGAAGTGGTGCTCCTCGATGAGCCGTGTTCTGCCCTCGACCCAATATCCACGGCAAAGGTGGAAGAGCTCATCGATGAGCTTGCCGATGATTACACCATCATTATCGTTACCCACAACATGCAGCAGGCAGCAAGGGTGTCTGATTTCACTGCATTTATGTATTTGGGCAAGCTTATAGAGTTCGATAGAACCGAAAAGATGTTCACCAATCCCACCAGAAAGGAAACAGAAGACTACATCACCGGCCGTTTTGGCTAGAGTGACTGGCCATGGGGAGTATGATGGAAAATTTACTCCCCTTCCCTGGTTCGCTCACCACTTCAACCCTTCCCCTGTGAATTTGGGCTATGTGCTTTACAATGGCAAGCCCAAGGCCGGTTCCCCCCAGATTCCTGCTTCTGGCCTTGTCCACCCTGTAGAACCTTTCAAAGATGTGTTCCAGATCCTTTTTGTGGATGCCAACCCCTGTATCTATCACATCTATCCGCAGAAAATTCCCCTGTCGGTATGCCTTGACCACGACGGAGGTGGATTCAGGGCTGTAATTTATGGCATTTATGATGAGATTGGAGATTGCCTGTTCCATGAGGGAAGGGTCCAGAAGGGATGAAAGGGATTCGTCACACTCCATAATCAGTTCGATTGATTTTCTTTGGGCCTGAAGCCGGCACGTTTCAAGGGTTCTTCGCAAGAGATCGCACACCCTGGTCTCGACGAGCTCGACCTTGGCAAGGTGTGGCCCGGCCTCGATGCGGGAAAGGGCCAATATGTCCTCGACCAGGTTTTCTAGTCGTTCTGCCTGCCGTGCAATAATGGAAAGAAAGTGTTTCTCTGTCTCCTTGTCATCGACACCGTCGAGCACTGTTTCAACATAGCCCTTGATGGCAGTTATTGGGGTTTTGAGTTCATGGGATACATTGGCCACGAAGCGGCGTCTCGACTCCTCGAGCCTCTTTATTCTCGTCCTGTCATCCATCACCACCAGGACACCTGACAGCCCTTTCCCATTTCTCTCCCTTAAAACCACGATTCGCACCAGATAGTATCGTTTTTCCGTGCCCTCGTTTCCTGTGTAAAGGGCCAGTTCCAGCTCCCTGTCTGTCTTCTCCCTGTAGACCTGGTCTATGAGTTCCTTGAATTTCAGATCCCTGAAGAGCACGTTGAACGGCCTGCCTTCTGCCGCATTGTGCTGAACCCGGGTTATTTCCTCTGCTGAGCGATTCATGGCTGCCACGCGTTTTCTTTCATCGAGGAGGAAGACGGCCTCCTTCATGTTGTTGAAAAGGAGCTCGAGCTTGGCCAGCTGATTTCGACACCTCTGGGAGTCGTGGAGAAACATGAGAAAGCCTTCGGAAATCATATCCTTCAGGGCTGAAATGTGGTGGTTTGTGACCCTTAGGCGTTGGAGCGATTTGATCCTTTCAGATGCTTCATTGAGGTTTGTGCTGGTCGAGATGGCCCTTACGGCATCCATCACACTGGACAGCTCCCGGGCACTTCTCCTGGACAGAAACTTGTTTAGCAAGATGCCAAACAGGATTAGGAGCAGCAGTAGCCAGAAGACAACGAAAAAGAATTCACCAGTCAAAGGAGAAAGGCTTCTGGCATTTATTGCCAGGGTGAGATAGTTGGTCTCCTGATTGAGCTCAATTGGCACCGTTATGGCGTAGAAGAGGCCCTTGGGACTTTTGCTCCTTATCCACCAAAAGCCACCCTTTTCATCAGCCTCCCTCTCTCTCCAAGGGTCAAATGATTGGCCTTGCTGTTTGGAGTTTCCAAGGGAATTCCATAGGATTTTTCCAGATGAATCATGGAGGATTATCCACCTCCTTGACTTGACAGAGCCCAATTTGGTTAAGAGAAGCTTGTGTGGAGGCTGGGATAATCTGGGACCTTCCTTTTGTAAAAGCTCAGAGACTATTTCTGCTTCAAATTTCAGTGTCTCTTTCACCCTGTTTATGCAGAGATCTTCCATGCCCTTGTAGAGAAGGACGGCTGTTGAAAGAAGGACGACAGAAGCGACTAGAAAAGCAGTGATTGCCTGTTTTGGTGTCGCCCTTAGTGGGTTCATGAATCTTCTGCCTTGAATCTGTAGCCTACGCCCCTCACCGTTTCAATGAGGGCCCCTGCTGGCCCGAGCTTTTTCCTTAGGCCGTGGATCTGCACGTCAACGGCCCTGGCAGTCACCTCGTAGCCATCGCCCCTGATGGCATCGATAATCTGCTGCCTCGAAAAGACCCTGTCTGGTCTTAGGGCCAGGAGCTTTAGGATGTTGAATTCGCTAATGGTGAGATCCAGCTCCTTTCCGTCGAGGGTTACCTGAAAGAGGTCCGGGTTTATCTCGAGGCCCATTGGCAGGGAAATCTTGGATGAGCTTTGGCGTGAGTGGTCCTCGAGTTCCTTTTTGCGCCTCAGATGGGCCTTTACCCTTGCCACCAGCACCTTGGGGCTAAAGGGTTTGGTGATGTAATCGTCAGCACCAGTTTCCAGGCCCTCGATTATGTCCTCTTCTTCAGAGCGGGCAGTGAGCATGATAATGGGCACGTGTTTGCCCCTGGGATCATTTTTTATTGCCTTGCACACTTCCAACCCGCTTTTTCCTGGGAGCATTATATCCAGGATGATGAGGTCTATATTGCCCTTGCTGAATTTTTCCAAACACTCATTTCCATCATCGGCGCAGACGACATGGAAATTTTCCTTCAGCAGGTGGAAACTTACCAGTTGCTGGATGTCCTCTTCGTCCTCAACGACGAGAATAGTTTGTTTATCCATAAAAAGGTTTTTAAAACAGGTGGATTTTTATTAAAGGATAATGTTAAAATTCTTGTGTTTATTCAATAAAAAAATGAGATTTAATAATGATTTAACTAAACTTTAACCAAAGGTTAATTTTCCTCGGGTAGCTTTTTACCTAATGAAGACTGGAGGATATCATGACTCCCCATCACTATACCTTTCACAAGCAGCTGGACAAATTGTTTGAAAAGTTCCTGGGACTTGGAGCCCTCGTCGAGGACAGAATCCGTAAGGCGTGTGAAGCCATAAAGACGGGTGATGAAAACCTCATCAAGTTTGTTTCCTCCTCCGATTATGAAATAGACGAGCTGGAAATAGATATCGAGGAAGAGTGCATGAAGATTCTTGCACTCTATCAGCCTGTGGCCCGGGATCTCAGGGTCATCATCACCATCATAAAGATAAATAACGAACTTGAACGAATAGGAGACTATGCCGTCAGCATTGCAAGGAGGGTCCGTGATCTATCCAAAGCAGATGTGCAGATGCAATACAAGCCAGACTATGACGACATGATTTCTGCTGTGCTCAAGATGTTCAAGTTGGCCCTTGATGCCATCACCTATCAAGACAGCGATATGGCCCACAGAATCTTCATACTCGATGATGATGTGGATAAACTGAGAACCAAGCATTATGAAAGGGTGATTAAAGAGATACAGAAACAGCCTGAAGCAGCCAGATACCTGATAGATTGCTACATTCTGGCAAGGCACCTCGAGAGAATAGCAGACAGGGCCACAAACATTGCAGAGGAAGTTATATATCTGGTAGAGGGTGAGATCGTAAGGGGTGAGTTTGCCTAGGCCAGTTTACAGGTGCAAATGACTTCTAGAAAGATTGCAGTAACAGGCGCAGGAGGTTTTGTAGGAAGCCTTCTTAAGAGGCGCTTTTCAGGCATTGTGCCCATAGCGCGAAACGCCACCTTGGATGAAATAAAAAGGGCACTCGAAGGTGCGCACGTCGTTATCAACCTGGCAGGAGCCCCCATTATCAAGAGGTGGTCTGAATCCTATAAAAAGGTCTTATATTCCAGCCGAATAGAGACAACGAGGCGTCTGGTGGAGGCCTTGAACTCATCGGATGTGGAGCATTTCATTTCCACCTCGGCAACGGGAATATACCCGGACGACATGGATTGTGACGAGTCTTGCCCAAGGCTTGCTGATGATTTCCTTGGAAGGCTTGCACGGGATTGGGAAATGGAGGCCTCGAAGTGCAAGAAGAAGACAACAATTCTTCGCTTCGGAGTCGTCTTGGGTAACGACGGCGGGGCCCTAAAAAGAATGCTTCTTCCCTTCAGGCTTGGCCTTGGCGGGCCAATCGGGGATGGCTCGAGCGTACTTAGCTGGATTGACATTGAAGATTTGATGAGGATTTATGAATTCGTATTGGAGACAGGCATCGAAGGGGTGTTGAATGCAGTCTCCCCAAGGCCTGTCACCAACAAGGAGTTCACAAAGGCCCTTGCCAGGGTGCTGCGGCGGCCAGCCATATTGCCGGTTCCACCTTTTATCCTGAGGCTTCTTTATGGCGAGGGTGCAACGGTCATTACCGGTTCCAAAAGGGTCTATCCCAACAGACTCCTGGAGGCTGGTTTCAGGTTCAAATATCCAGACATCCACAGTTCCCTACAACATCTTCTCGCCTAATCGATTCCAGGTTTTCTTTTGAGAGCCCCTGGATTAGGTTCCCTCTTATCAGGAAGGTCTAAGGAGAAAGTCAGACTAATGAATCATGAAAAGGGAAAGAGAACCCTTTATCTCTTGGACGACCCTTCAAAGGACAAACATGTACATCGCTACGTTCTTCAAGGGCTGGTGGATAAGGGATTTGCCCCGACTATCGGATATTTTTATGGTGATGCCGCAAGCTCCACCATGGCCAATGACAAAATACCTGCCTTTTCCCTTGGGCTACAAAAGGGCCAGTTCAAGGGTCTGAGCCTTGGAAGCGTATC
>JAADCZ010000164.1 GCA_013154175.1 Thermodesulfobacteriota bacterium | reverse complement strand
TCCTTTTGGGGCTCATTTTCCCCAAAGTAGTCCTTCAAACTAGGGTTCTCCACGTTTCCATCCAAGAAACTGGCTCCCTGCAGCTTTTCCTTCAGGGCAAGGAGCAGTTGTGTCTTTCCGCTATTTGGTCCGCCGTGAATTACGATTTTCATTATGCACCTCCTCCAAGCTCCCAAATCTTATTCAACTCTTTTGCCAGGGCTGGATCGCGCTGTTGCAGCGTCTCCTTCTCAAGCCCCTCGAGCTTGGGCAATACCAAGCACTCGAGACCCCAGTTGTCACACTGCTCCTTTAGGGATTGAGGAGCTTCACTGCCCTGATAAACAACGCCTCCCGGACCTCCAAAACCCTGGAGTATCTGGCCAAAAGTCGAGATTTCCTCCTCCAGGCCTGGATGGGACGTTGTAACCAGAACCATTGCCTCAACCAGTTTGACTGCCCTCATGGCAGTTGCCCCAAGGCCGAGGGGAGCCTTGATTACTGCATCCATATCGGGTTCAAGTGGATATTCATCCTGAATCTTCTTTAACAAAAAACCTTCCCAGTAATCATCCTTGGCAATGCGTCCACCAATGACTGCAAGATCCCCTTGCTCCACCTTGCCTATTTCACCAGCAGGTTTTTCGTCCCAATCTATTGCTCCTTCGGGGCAGGATTCCCTGCACAAACCGCAACCCCGGCAGATTCCTGTGCGTCTGCCGATTTTGTCGTCGATTTTCAGGATTGCCCCAAACTTGCATGCCTCCAGGCACTTGCCCACCATCTTGCACTTGTCGTGAAGGACCTTGGAGACCTTTCTGGTCACCTGTTCGCCAGACCAGTCGTAAAAGGAAAGGATTTTGGGGTTGCATATATCCATTTCATAAAGGCTGCATTTGGATTTTCGTTCGTTGGTAGCAGCCTCTGCCAGACTTCTAGCCAGTGTGGTACGCCCAACACCGCCTTTACTTGCCAATAATCCAATTATCATCGCTACCTCCCAAGTTGATAAAGCTCTCCTTTAGAGGATTCCCTCTAAGGCTTACTGATTCGGCCTGGAAAAGACGCCTGAGCAAAGGGCGCCAGGCCAACTCTGCGTCTTGACTCAAGAATTTGTATGAGAAGATAGTCACTAAAGGAGGTAAATCAATGGTTGAAATATTATCTTAGTAGATTAGAAGTTAAAAAATAATTTAGCATCAATCAAAAAGGAGAGTCAAAAGGGGCCGAAGGTGACGGCCCCTGTATCTTGTTATTATCAGGCTAATTGAGGTACAGGGTTGGTGGCAGGCTTTGGAAGGATAGCCCTTACTCCTTTATGATCCTTATTTCAACGCGCCTGTTCAAGGCCCTGTGTTCCTCTGTGTCATTTGGGAATCGCGGTCTCTTCTTGCCATATCCAATTACCTGTATCTTTGACCTTGGCACCCCTTTCCCAATGAGATAATTGGCCACGGCCTGGGCCCTATTTCTGGAAAGCCGCAGGTTGTAACTGTCTGAACCGATGTTGTCTGTATAGCCTTCTATGACAATCTTTTTGTATTTGTAGTTTTTGAGCAGGTCATAGACGCTATCCAGGACCTTTATTGCATCTGGCCTGAGGCTGTATCTGTTGAAATCAAAAAGAATGCCGGCACCAAGGGTGAGCCTGTCCTGCTTTCTTCCTTCCACCATGGTTACTGGGGCAAATCTTCTTATGTCGAAGAGGTTTTTTCTGCCCCCTTCTATCAGGTAGAGTACGAGGGCCACCTCTTCCCGTGGCCCCTGGAAATACTGAACCTCGATGTCATGGAGGCCCCTTCCCAGGAAGACCGTCCCCCTCCTTTCAATCGGCGGATGTATGCCATCGTTGTTTATGACTGTCCTTCCGTCAATTATGAGTTTTGAGCCATCGTCGCTCAGTAGGGCAAATGTATAGGTACCGGGTTTTTTGATGTAGATTCTGCCCTTGTAGTCGATTGCAAACCACTCGAATCTGTTTGTCACCCCGGGAAACCCTTCGAGAAAGCTCCTTGGGGTGATGTTTAGTGCCGGAGTATAGATTTTGCCAACGGGTTTAAGTCTGGAAAAGTCAGGAAGCCGCTTGGTCCCCACTGGCAGAAAGTATATGGTTCCCTCAAATATGAAGGGATTTTTCTTGGTTGAACCAAAGACACCGGTCTGAGGGGTTGCAGGCCCAATTGCCTTTTGCTTCGAATAAAGTTTTCTTATCTCATTTGGGGTAAGGGCACGCTTGAATATGCGCAGTTCATCGATGGCACCCTTGAAGTCCGGGTCGTTGTAGCACCAGTTGGAGTGGGCAATGAAGTTACTTGAACGAGGTACGTTGGCAACCGGATTACCCGTCTTTTCAGCCTTTAGCTGCCCATTTATGTAGAGCCTCATCTTGCGGCTGGAGTTGTCTATGGTGGCGCAATAATGATTCCACTCTCCATTTACTATTCCAGGGTAGGTCAGCCTTCCAACGCTCCTGTTGAAGTTCCCGTCGCTGTTTATCCAGCTCTCTATGCCTATATTGTTGGACGTATCTATTCGTCCAAAGATGATATTGTATCCCCCCTGTTCCCCTGGGCCGTTTCCTAGGTCAACTATTCTTTCGTAGAATCTTGGGCTTTCAAATTTCGCCCAGGCGCAAATGGTTATGCCCTGTTGAAACACACTACCAAGGGCTGGCATGGAGATGAAATCGCCCCCGGGCCTGCCACAGCCGTTGTTTCTGTCTACCCTGTTGAAATAGAGGGAGCGTACCTGCAACCCGCCAATACAACTGGGTCTTCCGTGTATCATTCCGTCAAGCCCGTTGCCACTCATGTCCTTTGGCGAACAGTCGTCGAAACTGTAATAGAGCAGCAGATCCTTGTCGCTTCCAAGGGGAGAGGGAGGCACTGTAACGGGAAGAGCACTGTCCAAACAGCCCTTGAGGGGGCGCACCCTCGAATCCGTCTCACCGCTAAAGCCAACCTGCCAAATGGCCGTGTACATGGGGGCGGGGAGGGCATCTCTTATGGTGTATTGAAAGTCATGATCTCCTGGCCTTTGTGCCCTAAAATCAAGGCCCACTGTTTTATAGACTCGCCAGCCATTGTCCCTTATCTCCACATGGGAGTTGACATAGCCAGGGGCTGTGACATGCACCGTCCCCTTAAGAAGCAGGCCTGAAGGGGCCTTTTGCACATCAAATTTCTTTATCCAGATATACCTGTTTGGGGCAGGGCCAAAGCCCTCCTGATAGAAGTAGAAGGCGCCATCATTGTAGGCCATGTCGTAGCCCACAGCATCTTCAAACTGAAAATAGTAAAGATTAGCCCCCTTTTTGGTCACACGGAAAAATCTTGAGTTACCTGAATCAACAGGCCCATATTTTTTGCCATGCCAACACGTCTTAACCAGGAATTTGACCTTATCTCCGGCCCTTAGGCCCTCAAGGCGAATGGGCGCACCTGTCGGAGGATGAGGCCCGATGAATTCAACAAGGAATCTTGGTCTCTGGTTGTTGACCTGCATGTAGATGCGGGAGCTTGCTGCAGCATCGAACCAGTCCATTTTGAAATACCAGGGTCTCGATGTGTCGGTGATTGTGATTACCCCGGAGACAGCCTCATTACCCTGGCCGGGCTGACCTGGTTGTTGCACCTTTTGAAGGGCCTTCTGGGCCTCTTCCAGCGCCCTTTGTATGTCCCCAAGGCTAAAGCCGCCTTTTGCAAAAAGGCAAGAGGGGCTTATGAGTAAAAATGCCATGAATAACAAAGAGATAGACCGTTTCATAAAGACCTCCTACATTCAAAGTCTGCCATGGAGCCATTGGCAGGAATTTGCACACAGGATGAAAGACGCTTCCTTGGGTGACTCCTAGAAAATACCAAAGCTCCTTTGGCAGCCTAATGCAAACCTTTCTGGCCCCAAAATTTGGGGCAAAGGGTCTGCTGTTTGACCCATGAATGGGGCAGACGCCCAAAACCAATCCTAAAGATAAGTCTTTTTTGGGTTCTTATCAAATCGAATGGGTACAGACCCCTTTGGCTGAAACCAACTGCTTCAGATGTGCATACTTTTCTATGAGACCAGATGATTTGGAGCCGATTTCTTGATAACCCTGCCCATGGAGACCCTTAAAATGACCTCCAACATATAGGCGAGGAAGAAGGCTCCCAGAAGATAGTAGCCAATGTTTGGCATGCTTCTTTTGGTGTAGTCGATTGCAATAAAAGCAGTGCAAAACATCCCGGCTATTGCAAGAATCAACATGAATAGATTGGCACCAGTCTCGTGCCTTTTGAACAGGTGGCCTACATGGGTGAAGCCCTGAATCAGGAGCACGGCAATGGCTGCAACGGTGGTGACCTGGTCGAGTGTCATGAAGAGTATCATGGGAACAATGAGGGCAGCGCTTATTATCAGGCCCTCTGTGTTGTTGAATACGTTGTACTCATATTCCTTGGGAAGGGCCCCGTTTTTTGCAAGGGTGTAGCTGATTTCGCTCACGGCATAGAGGGTAGCATTTATGGCGCTTGCCGTGGCAATGAGCGCAGCAGCAGCCATGATCTTGAAACCAACCTGGCCAAAGGCGGGTTTGGCCGCTTCAGCAAGGGCATAGTCCCTGGCCTTTATAACTTCGTCCAGGGAGAGGTTTCCAAGCACGACTATGGACACAGAAACGTAAAGGATGGCCACCAGTATGATGGCAATCACCATGGCCCTCAGCATGTTTTTCTGCGGAGATTCCATGTCTTCCACGCTGTTGGTGATGACACTGAAGCCCTGATAGGCAAAAAAAACCAGCCCAAGGGCATAAAACAGATTTATCACAGGTGGGGCCTCATCTATCTTGAGCCTTGAAGGGTCGATGTAAAAGGCGGCAGCCACTGTGAATATGACGAGTATGGCAAGCTTTATTATCACAATTAGGTTCTCGCTCTTTGCCACCCAGGACGCACCTATAAGATTGATTATTGTAAAAAGGAGGATGACCCCAACGGCAAAGGAGTTTATCCAGAAGTGCTGGCTGCCAGCCATGTAGGTAGCCGCATAGGTTCCAAAGCTCTTGGATACGGCAGCAAGGGTCACCAGTTGGGAAAAATAGAAGAGAACACCCAGGGAGCCTGAAAAAAATCCCTCTCCATAACCCTGCACCAAATATTCAATAATACCCCCTCGGCTGGGATATCTAAGGGCCAGCTTTGCAAGGGAATAGCCGCTCAACAGGGCGATTATGCCACCAAGCACGAAAGTTACCCATACGAGATTGCCTGCAATGGCCCCTGCCTGCCCGATGACAATGAATATTCCAGCTCCAACCATGGAGCCAACACCAAGAAATACTGCACTCCATAGTCCAAAGGCCTTTTTATTTTCCATTGTCTCCTCCTTCGACTCCTAGAAATGATAAGTTCGAATTGTGCGCCTAAATAGCGGAACAAAACAATAAGTTTTTAAATTTTTTTATATATTTTCACATAGTTATACATTTATGCCAGATTGTCCAATCTACCTATCAGAAAGAGTGGTAAGCCTCATAGCCCGGGATAATATGGCAGGACAAGTCCCAACCCAATGGTCAAGGCCCCAAGCAGAACGAGGGCAACTGCGCTTTTCACCCCGGCCTGTCTATGACTAAAAAACCAGGCATAGCTGGCCTTTAATATGTCATTGCTGCCTGCGGCTATAAGGATTGCACTACCAGCCTCCAGGGTGGTTATCTTGAATTTTGACGTGAGTATCGAGACGATAAATGGATCGATATCTGTAAAACCTACAATGAAGGAAAGTACCTTAAGACCAGTATTCCCATAGTATTTCAAGACAAAATGGGTCACAAGCACCATGACCACAAAGAGCAGGGCAAAAAGAAAGGCCGTGGGAAGCTCCAGGGGGTTTGACTGGGTCGTAATGCTTTCTTCATGTTTTGTAACATCCCTTTTTGAATAGAAAAACCAGGCAA
>JAADCZ010000046.1 GCA_013154175.1 Thermodesulfobacteriota bacterium | reverse complement strand
TACGAAGGCCGCAGTCTTGCCAGTGCCCGTTTGGGCAGAGGCAATGAGGTCTTTGCCAGACATAACCTCTGGAACGGCCCTTTTCTGTATGGGGGTAGGGGTTTTGTAGCCGCATTTTTTAACGGCCTTCAAGATTGGTTCTGATAATCTGAGTTTGCTAAATGACATTTGTTTTCCTTTTGTTCCTGATATTCCTGCTAGGCGAAAAGCCGCAGAATCCCATTGCACTTCCTGTCAGCCAGGGTCTTTCCTAGGCTGAAACAAGGCAGGAAGCGCTTCCAGTTGGCATAAATACATCGCGCTCGCCAACCGCTTCGTTCTGCTGAATTGTTCAAGGGGAATTACTCAGACAGGAAGGTCAGGAATACGATGACCGTTAAGCCACACGCACCTTACAGGCAGAAGCCAAAAAGGCAAGCTTTATTTTCCATTTGAGTTACGTGGTTGGAAATTTAAAGCGTGCCTGCCCCCCACTGGTGGCTTGGCCGCGTTTTTTGAATCTTTTGTCTTTTGGATGGAAACAATTTAATCATCGTTAATTGTGTTTGGAAAAATTTAGTTGTGGTAGCTTTTGAAAAGGTTAGATTTTTGTTTGTTTTATTTTGATGATATATTATTTTAGTCCTGATTTTGTTATGAGTTTGGTAAAGATTTCACTAGGCAAGGTGTAGAAATATATAGCAAAATTTCACAAAAATTATAAAGAGGCTGGTTGTTGGTTTTCTTTTATAGTCTTATTTGCAAATGAATCTTAATTAATATTGTATGGTTTTTGCTTCGATACGTTTTATTTGAGAATCACGAGTCTGTAAATGACTAGGTAATATGCTTCAAAGCCCTATTGTTAGCGGGCATGGGGCCTTTAGAGAGTTTAGGGGCGGAAACCTCATTATGAGGTAGAAATAAAGCAGCGAGAAAAGGAGGAGAAAGAAATGAGTATGAAAAGGTTAATTTTTGTGGTTGTGGGTCTTATGCTCTTGACCTTGGTCGGATGCAGCAATGAGCACGGCGAGAAAGCAGCCGATAAGGCCAAGGAAGCGGCCAAGGCCGCAGTGGAAGCCACACATGAGGCAGCCACAGCCGTGAAGGAAGAGGCCAAAAAGGTTACATCCAAGGTGGTTGAAAAGACAAAGGAGGCCACCACAGCAGCATCAGAGGCTGTAAAACAGGCCGTGGATGAGGCAAAGGAAAAGACAGCAGAGACAGCACACAAAGTGGCTGAGGCTTCCAAGAATGCCACAAAAGAGGTTGTCGATCAGGCCAAAGAGGCCGCCAGCGCTGCTGCAGAAAATGTGAAAGACGCATCGAGCAAGGCAGCAAGTGAGGCAAAGGACTCTGCCAACAGTGCCATTGAAAAGGCAGCCGATAAGGCCCACGAGGTTGTGGAGCATAACGCAAAATAGGTAAATCAAAAAAAATGTCCGGTGCCCCTTCCTGTGGGTGCCGGACAATTCTCCAGTTTCCCCAATTCCCCCAAACTAAAAAAGCCTGGAATACACATCTGCATCATCACTTAGAAGCATGTCGTTCATTAACTGATGATGGCCTGCAAGGGCTACCATTGCCGCATTGTCTGTGCAGAATATTGGTCGTGGCACAGAGAAGCCAAGGCCCCTGCTCTTGCACTCTGTCATGAGTCTTTTTCTCAGGCTCTCATTTGATGCAACCCCGCCTGCAGCCACCACCCATTTGACTTTATGCTCCAATGCCGCCTCCAATGTTTTGGAAACCAAGACATCCACGACGGCCTCCTGGAAGGATGCGCAGATATCCTCAACAACGAGCTCTTGACCCGCGGCCCTGATCTTCTGTACGGTCTGAAGAACTGCAGTCTTAAGCCCGCTGAAACTGAAATCCAGGGGAGTCTCTGGCAGGCGTGCCCTTGGAAAGGAAAAGGCATCACTTCGTCCCTTCTGGGCAAGTTTGCTTATAACTGGGCCACCGGGGTAGGGCAGACCAAGGATTTTGGCTACCTTGTCAAAGGCCTCGCCTGCTGCATCATCCCTGGTGCTTCCCAGAAGTTCCACGTGGAAGAAGTCATCCACCCTGTAGAGGCTTGTGTGCCCCCCAGAAACGACAAGGCCAACAAAGGGGAATTCCGGCCTGTTTTCCTCTTCTAGGAAACATGCCATCAGGTGGGCATGAATGTGATTTACCCCAGTAATGGGCTTGTTCAAGGGGAAAGCACATGCCTTGGCATAGGAGAGTCCAACAACCAGGGAGCCAACTAGTCCGGGCCCTTGAGTCACCGCCAGGCCATCCACGTCCCGAAGCCCTATCCCCGCCTGGTCCAGGGCCTCTTTGACCACGAGATCAATCGCTTCGACATGTTTTCTGCTGGCAATCTCAGGAACCACACCGCCATATTCTGCATGGACCTCCACCTGGGAGGCAATGACGTTGCTCAACAGCCTCTCTCCCCCCTTTAGCACTGCAGCAGCGGTTTCGTCACAGGAGGTCTCGATGCCAAGGACTATATCGATTTTTTTTGTCACGACCTATCTATCTCCATGATTTTTTTGTCATATTCCTGGCCAAGGTCCTCAATGGCCTGACTTGCCCGTTCCCAGGCCATGTAGAGTCCTTCCAGATCCTCCTTGAGCTGGTGGTAACGTTTGTTGAGCTCGGCTGCCCGCTCCTGATTGGCATATGTGGAAGAGTCTGCCAGGATGGTCTCTATCTCAGTTTTTTCTTCCTCAAGGGTTCCAATCCTGTTTTCAATATCCTGGGCCTCCTTTTTCAACGGAGACAGTTTCTTGCTCTTTTCCTGACGAAGTTCAGCGATGAGCCTTTTTTTCTCCTTCCTGGAGATGGCTTTGGGCCCTTTGGCTGAAGCTCTGACATCCTGCTCCTTGTGGGGGGCATCCTTGTCGGGGCTTGCCCCTTTTTTATCTTCTAGGGACTGCTTCATGGCAAGAAACTCGGAAACATTCCCTGGAAAGAGAAGGGTCTTTCCGTCTTCCAGTTCCATTACGCTATCCACAAAGCCGTCCAGGAAGTATCTGTTATGGGAAATTACCATTACAGAGCCTTCATACACTGCCAGGGCGTGTCTTACAGCCTCCTGAGCATCGATATCCAAGTGGTTGGTGGGCTCATCCAAAAGCAAGAGATTGGCGCCCTGTGCCATGATAGCAGCCATTGCCACGCGGCTTTTTTCCCCGCCAGACAACACCGAGACTTCCTTGAATACGTCGTCCTCGTGGAACATGAATATGCCCAAAATGGTTCGTAACTGGGTATCGGAAAGCCCAGGGCAAAACATTCTCATGTTGTCGATGATGGTCTTATGGTGCTGTAATTCCTGGGCCTGATGTTGTCCAAAATAGGCAACCTTCACATTGTGGCCAAGACGAATCTCACCCTCGTCGGCAGATTCCCTTCCGGCTATTATCTTTAGCAGGGTGGATTTGCCCGCGCCATTTGGCCCAACGATGGCCATCTTGCTGCCCCGTTTCAACATGAATGACAGGTCTGAAAAAAGCCTCTTGTCCCCAAAGCTCTTTGAAAGTCCATCCACTTCCAGCACTATCTTGCCTGCACGTTCAGGTGTGGGCAGGGTGAAGGTGTATGCCTGTCTGGCTGATGGAGGCTCCACTAGCTCCATCTTTTCAAGCTGTTTTATCTTGCTCTGTACCTGCCTTGCCTTGGTTGCCTTTGCGCGGAATCGGTCAATGAATGAATTGAGCTCTTCTATCTTCTTTTGCTGATTTTTCCAGGCTGCTTCCTGTTGCCTGTATCTGTTTTCCCGTTCCTTCACGTAAAAGGAATAGTTACCCTTGTATATGGACAATTTTCCCTGCTCGAGTTCCCAGGTTTCCTGCACCATGTTATCGAGAAAGGCCCTGTCGTGGGAAACTATGAGGCAGCCCGCATCTTGGGACAGAAGAAAGGTCTCGAGCCAGGCAAGACTAGGCAGGTCGAGGTGGTTGGTTGGCTCATCCAGCAAAATCAGGTCGGGCTCAGAAAGGAGTATCTTGGCAAGCTCGAGCCTCATCATCCAGCCTCCACTTAGAGAAGAGACGGGCTTTTCAAAGGCATCCCGTTTGAATCCCAGCCCAGTGAGGACGGACTCTATACGGCTCTTTATGGCATAATAGCCCTGGGATAACAGCTCATCGTGGAGTCTGTCCTGCTCATCAAGCAGGGCTTCATGGTTTGGATGGGTCTCTTCGACACCTTCCAGCTGTTTGGTTATCTCCCTAAGGCGCTGCTCTTTGCGCAAGAGTGAGGAAAAGGCCTGTTCTGCCGCCTCATATACGCTCAAGGACGTATTTTCTGCCTGAACCACTTCCTGGGGCAAGTAGGCAATTTTGAACCCCTTTGATTTCTGGATGCTGCCACTGGTGTATTCTGCCTTTCCACACACCACCTTCAAAAGCGTGGTCTTGCCCTGTCCGTTTCTGCCAACGAGCCCGATTCTTTGGCCTTTTCTGATGGTGAAACTTATACCTGCAAGGAGGACCCTGTCCCCTATTTCCAGATATAGATCCTTTACTGTCAACATGTTTTGTGCAACACCAATCCAATTTCGGGAAAATAAAAAGGCCGCCCTGGAGGCGGCCTAAACTATTACCTTCTTTTCCCCTTATGGCAACACATACCAGGGGAAATAGATGTTTTAGTCTACCAAAAACGTCTCTTTTTCCGGCCCTTTTTATTCTGACGCGCCTGATTGATTTTCAGGGGCCTGCCATGGAACTCCTTGCCATTAAGCGCCTTTATAGCCTTGTCAGCAGAGCTGTTGTCCATCTCTGCGAAACAGAAACCCTTTGGTTTTCCTGTATATCTGTCTGTAATCCAGTCAAAGGACTCGATGACGCCATACTCTTCCAGCATGGTCCTGACGTCCTGTTCCACCACATTGTAGGCCAAATTGCCAATATATAATTTCATGCTTTTCTTCTCCTTAATTTCAGAAGATCTGTTTCCAGAACTATTAAAATAAAAAAGGACAGGCCCGCATTAAAACGAGACCTGCCCCCTCAATTGTCGAGTTTTGAATTTGAATTATGTTCTCACATTTGCCGCCTGTGGGCCCTTGGGGCCTTCGGTAATATCGAATTCCACAGTCTGGCCTTCTTCAAGAGACTTGAAGCCGTCACCCTGGATGGCTGTGTAGTGTACGAAGACGTCTGGTCCTTCTTCCTGGGAAATAAAACCAAAACCCTTCTGATCGTTAAACCACTTTACTGTTCCTTTCATGAGATCTCTCCTTTAAAAAAATAATAATGTTGCTGGGTACTTCCGACCCAATGTGTTGCACTTGCTGGTTCGAAAAGCCCCCATGGGAAGACCGCATGGAAGGTACTTCTGAATCCATACTAAGTGACTTGCTTTTGTCAGGAGAATGGAATTTGACTGAAATGCTAAAGGCAGGTTCAGACAGACTTCAATTCAAATGACACAACCACCTTACAGTATGCAGGCCCAAAGTCAACAATAATTATTTATTTAAAATTGCTGTAAAAATTCTTGGGTTGCCAAGGCCTGGATCGACTGGTGGCAGGGGGCTAACGCCCAATCCTCAGGATTTTGATGGCCTTTGGAGCCCTTGGTTTACGATCTTTCACGTCTATGGTGACACTTTTTTCCACGATACGGCCCTGGGCATCCTTAACCTTTGCTGTTGCCACATAAGTTCCCGCCTTGGTGTAGACATGCTTCACAGTTGCACCTTGGCCTTGCGGGCTCTTGTCGCCAAAATCCACTGAGAACTCTAGCTCCCCAAGGCCAGAGGCCTGAATGGTAAAGGTCACTGGGGTTCCCGGATTATCCACCTGGCTTGGTCGTGCCTCAAATGAGATTATCTTTGGAGGCCCGCTCACTTGGACGTCAGTGGCCAGTGACTGAACGTTGCTGCCATCGAGCCTAGGGCCTTGAACGCCAAGGCTTTGCATTTCTTCGAGGCCTTGCATTTTTT
>JAADCZ010000050.1 GCA_013154175.1 Thermodesulfobacteriota bacterium | reverse complement strand
CCGGTTAATAGGTGCGATGACAGAGGATGCAAAGGGCCTTTTTCCCTTCCTCGCGCAGATGATATTTATAGTCAGTACCCATGGGATTATGGCAGGAAACACAGGTAACTTCCTGGCCGGTATGGGAGTCGAGCACTTCTGGACCTACAGGATGCGTGAATTTGCCCTGGCTTTCATGGCATTGTATGCATACATCATTCCCGTCCCCCCTGGTCATCCCTGGATTATCACCGCCGTGGGAGACATGACAGAGACTGCATTTTTCCACAGGGGGATGTTTGTACTTCTTTTTTTGGTACAATTGCAGCGAGGGAATGTGACATCCGGAGCAGACGAAACGTTCCTGTCCCTTGAGCAGTGCCTTGTCATCTCCAGCATGCGGTGAATGACAGTTCAGGCAGCTGTTGCCATTGTGCAGGGTCAGATGACTATGGGTGGCATGCAGTTCTTTTTCTGTCTTCTTATGGCACTCCAGACAGGATTCGGTGGAGTTTTGATTGTCCCTGCCATGACATTGCGCACATCCTTTTGTAAATGGTTCATGAAGCACGTTGCGCATCAGGGCTTTCTGTTCACTGCCATGGGGATTGTGGCACGAAAGGCAATTGCCCGGCTTTTCAGGGAAATCCTTGTGCCCTGTTGCGACCTCCTTGGCTGTATGACAGTTGCTGCACAGGCTGTCACCTGTACTTTTCAACAGCAGCAGATTGTCGGCCTGATGCGGTTTGTGGCAGGCGGTGCATTGTCCTTTGGCAAAGGGAGCATGGACAAATGTATATTCCCTTGTGAGTTGCTTGTGGCAGCCAAAGCAATCCCCGGCCAGATCTTTTCTCAGCATTGCCTTGGTCGCTGCTGCATGGGGGAGATGGCAACTGGAGCAATTCCCCTGGAGCAGGGGGGCATGGACAACACCCCTGGCAAACTGTTTTTGTTGTTTCGTATGGCAGGTGTAGCAGAGCCGGTCTTCCCTTTCCCGTAACAGGCCATTGTGACGGGCGACATGGGGATCATGACAGAGACTGCATTGTTGCTGGGCAACCGGTTTGTGGATAAACCGGGCCTGAAATGCCTGTTTGTCGTGGCAGCTGAAACATACATTCGTGGCAAAAGCGGGAATAGCCGGTGCTACCAGGGACAAAAGCAGAATCAGCACCAATCCGGACGCTGCTCTATACAGAGAATGCTGAACAGGATCAGGATGCATAATGCCTGTATGCTCAGTTGATGAATATTCCGGCCGATATTGGGAAGAGCGATATTTCATTATTTTTTCCCTCCTTTGTGGCAGGGGGTACAACTTCCCTGGGCAAAAGGTGCGTGGGAGACCGGATATAACAGTCCTTTTTGCGGACTGCCATGGGCATCATGGCATGAAGTACAGGAATTCGGACCGGGAGCGATGTTCTTGTGGGCAGAGAGAAATTCTTTCCCTTTGGTGGTATGACATTCACTACACAAACGGGAACCTTTTTTCCTGGTCATCGCCTTTTCATTGGATCCATGGGCATCGTGACATTTCATACAGTTTTTGACTGCTGGTTTGTGGGCAACGCCTTTTCGCCAGTAGCGGGCAATGTCCGTATGGCAGGTAAGACAGAGCATTGGCTGCCCTTTTTTCAAAATATTCTCATGGGGCGACCCATGGGCAGCATGACAGTCGATACAGTCTCCATCAACAGCAGGCTGGTGCCGTGTTCTGGAGGTGTTGATGGTTGTGCTGACATCCCGGTGGCACTCGAGGCATATCTGGCCAGGTTGTTTTTTAATAACATATTGGTAATCGGCTGCATGCGGATTATGACATTTTGTACAGTTCCCCTTGGCTACCGGAGCATGGGGCTTAATGTTTTTGGCAGGTGAGAGCAGGTTTTCGTGACACTGACTGCAGAGCTTGCCATTTTTCAGGGGTTGTTTGAGAAATCCTTTTGCCTTGGCCTTATGCAGACTGTGACATCCTGTACAGTTTCCGGATGCAAACGGCCTGTGCAGGCTGAAACGTCCCCGTTCGTCTGCCTCACGTCTGTGACAGGAAAAACAGAGATGTTCCTGGGTATCGACGAGAAGAAAAGTGCTGGGCGAAGCATGGGGTTGATGGCATGTGTTACAGGATTGATTTTTTGCCGGCGGGTGGGACCTGGATATATTCCTGTACGAAGCCGCATCATGGCAATTGAGACAAAGCGTTGCCTCATCATTTTTGAGTAAGGCTTTATAGTTTGATGTGTGCCCACGGTGGCAGCTGAGACAGTCGCCATCGAGGACAGGTTGATGGGCGCTGACCACGGTTATCTTTTCTGGTGCGTCCTTTGCCCCTTTATGCGTTTCTGCCGGAGCTGTGTCGTCGTCTGCGGGAGGGGGCAGAACAAGAGACTGGTCAGTATGACAATTTCGGCAGAGGATACCAGGCGCCGATGCGAGCAGGCTCACCTGGTCGCTGGCATGTGGGGCATGGCAGGTCGTGCACTGTTTGTCCATATATGGCTGATGACTGCTCTTTGACCCGGCTGCAGGTTTTTTGTGACAGTCGAGGCAGAGCGCATCCGCTGATTTTTTTGTCCGTATGGAATCTCCATTTACTGTATGGCAGCTTGAGCATTTTTCCTTGAGAACAGGTGAATGCACAGTTTTTTTGAGCAGGGCTGGGCGGTCACCAGAATGTGGTGTGTGGCATTGCAGGCAGCCGCCTTGTACCGGATATTGGTTATGGGCGTTTTTAAACGAGCTGGTTTCCACCTGGTGACAGGAAAGACACAAGGCGTCTGACTGTTTAATCAGAAGCGAGTTGTTTTTTGAACGATGGGGATCATGGCAGGTTTGACATCCCTGTTCCAGTGGAGAGTGCGTGTATTTTTTCTCGAATTCCTTGCGGTCATGACAGGAGAAGCATGTCTCTTCCTGAGGCTTTTTCAGCAGGTTTGGAAAGGTGCTGTTGTGCGGTGTGTGGCAGTTATTGCATTTACCCGGTCCAAGTGGGTTATGGGCAGACTTGTCTTTATCGGTCACCTGCTGGTCCCGATGGCATCCATAACAGAGTTCAGGTTCTTCCTGCCGAAAAAAAAGACCGCCTATGAGCCCATGGGGCAAATGGCAGGCGGAGCAGTCCTTTTTCTGGACCGGCTCATGCACGTAACCGGTGGAGAATTTGGCCGCCATTTTCGGGTGGCAGTCAGTGCATGATTTGGCCTTTTCTTTTGCCGTCTTTTGGGTCGGCTGGACACAGGAGGCCAGCGTAATGATGACTGCCGTAATGAGAATAAGCTGGTAAGATTTATTATTGAGCATGTTCCGTGTCCGTTTCCACCAGTTCTTGTCTGAGTTTCTGCCAGGTACCGTTGTTCACTTCAATGGTGGAGTTATCCCTGAGTCTGGCAAGAAACTTGTCTTTTACCTGTTTTTCTCTTTGTTCCTGCAGCTTTTTTCGGATTTGGGTCGCCACCCTGTCAAGGGGAATGACCTTGGGAGGTTTTCGTTCCAGGAGTTGTAACATGCTGATATGTCCCTTGACCGTGAAGACCGGACTGACTTCTCCCTTGCCCAGCGAGTCAACAACAGCCTTGACCTCCGGATCCAGATGATTGGCCGGTATTTCCCTGATCGGGGGGGTATGCCCTGAACGTTTTTCGATAAGATCCTGAAAATTTCCGCCCATGGCTACTTCGGTCCAGAGGGAATCCATATCTTTCTTCGTCCCTTCAATGACGATCATCCGTATGATTTCCGGGGTGGTGAACTGGCTGATGTTTTCTTTGTAATACTGTTCGATATCTTTGTGTGTAATGGGTTGCATTCCCTTTAAAAGGCGTCTGTCGAGCGCTTTGATCAAGCGATGTTGACAGTAGAACTCATACCGTTGTTTCAGGGGAGGCTTTTTTTCATATCCCCTGTCCAAGGCCTCCCAGGATGTGAGTGTCTGATCGATTATCCCGTTGGCAACCTGTTCCTTGAGCGTCTGGGCATCGCCGATGGCAAAACCATTGTGTCGTCTGAACCGTCGCTGTTTGATGAGCTGGGCCATGAACTGTTTTTCCGAGATATTGCCGTTTTTTGTCCGTATCAGCGGCTCGTCTGAAAAACTGTCAAGATCTTTATTGATATCAATGGATTGTAATCGTTCCCGATCGACGGTCACCTCGTAGCGTTTCCTTAACTTTTTTAGAAGCTGAGTCGTCAGCCTGTTTTCCTCTTTTTTCCAGAGTGTTTCATGTATGTTCCGCTGGACCATGGCAAGATCATGTTTGTTGCCTGGTTTTGCCTGCTCCAGGAACAGGAGCAGGGTGGCTTTTTTCCGGATAATGGGAGCGCTGAGCTCGCCGGGAGCAAGACCCTGCAATGCCTTGAGGACTTCGGGATCAAGACCGGCCGGCCGCAGCAGTTTACTTTCGAGCCGCATCTTGTTGGTGCTGTCCGAGGCCAGTTCTTCGAGAAGGGCAACCGTTATCTGCTTTCCTTTCACGGTGTCCAGCAGTGCATTCGCATCATCGCCTGAAACAAAAGAAAGCACCTTCACCTGATAAATCGGGGTGTAATTTTTTTGATAATACTCTTCAATGTCCCGTTCGCTGATATTAATTTTTGAATCAATCTCTTCTGCTTTAAGGAGCATCAGGGTCTGTGCCTTGAGAAAAGTCAACACCTTGTGCCGGTAGACAGGATCTTCATAAAGGCGCATCCTTTCAGCTTCCCGGTATTGTAAAATCCAGTTGATATACGGATCAGGTGTTCGGATAACTTTTTGTCCTTTTTCTTTCCAGTTTTCCCACCACACCTGGAAATCTTTGGTGGTATAATCCTGGTCGTCAATGGTGACAAGCGTGGCATCCTGCCAGGGCCAGCCGCAGTAGCCGGTTCCTGGAAAAAAAACAGCGAGGAGCAGCATGCATATCAATGCATAAAATTTATGATACGCGGCCCGCCGGCCTGCTGTTGTGTTTTTGTTTATTTTGCGGGGCATGGTTTGAGTCCGTTTTCTCGCCAGAGATCTATGATTTCATCGGCCATCTGTCTGGCCAGTGTAGTTATGGTGTTAATGCGTCCGAAGTGAAGGACCTGGTGGTATTCCTGGCCCCTTCGACGATGATACGTTGCCCAGAACATCTTGCCGGTACGGGCATCATAAAGACGGAGCACCACGGTTAATTGTGTCTTTTTTCTGGTGCCGTCGCTGTCCTCTTTCATGGCAAGGATATCTCCTCCTATAAAAAGTGTGGCGCCAAGTCGGCCACCAATAATTTCAAGTTGATCTTGTCTCGGTTGCCGGTTGGGGTACATCTTGAGTTGTTTGTACAGATCACGCACATTCCCTTCCGGGATAACTGTAAAATGGCCAGAGGAGATGAGTTCTGTGACAAAAATTTTATAAAATATTTCAGATCCTTCCGGATATCTTCCCTGATCGGTGAACGGTAATATGGCTATTTTGCAGGCTGCCTGTTCGGGTGGCGATGAAAATTTCTGCAGAACAGGCATCTTCCTGCTGCATCCTGTCAGGGGAGCAACGCAACAAAGGATCAGGAGCAGTGCAGCCAAGGGCAACCGGATTGCCGCACTGAACAGGATTCTGTTTTGAGTATGGTGCATACGCCTCATGTCAGAATTCTTCAACCCATTCAGTTTCCTGTAAAATTTCTTCCTGATCCGCGTCGGATATAAGCTGGCCAAGATTCTTGATGTTTTGCCTTGTCCTGTTGCCATAAATATCCTGTGCCACCAAAATGCATTCCACACCCTGTGCCAAGTTATCCTGGCTAAGATCAAGTACGACTGTGGCTGGCATGGACTCACCTTCCACAACAGTAATCGGATGTCCATCTTCGGCAAAAAACTTAGCCCACCAGAAGGCAAGTTGATTTTCTCCGAGATCCTCCAGCGTAATATGCATGCTCTCTTTATCCTTGTTTACATCAAGGGAAATTTCTGGAGGCTGTCTTTTAAGGAGAACGTCTGTTTCCGCAGTGGCACTCCAGCCAGCCCTGT
>JAADCZ010000041.1 GCA_013154175.1 Thermodesulfobacteriota bacterium | reverse complement strand
ACCTTGGGGCTAAAACCCATTGAATTCCTTGTGCTTCCAAGGATCTTCGCCCTTTCCCTAATGATGCCGCTTCTATGCATTTATTCAGACCTCTTAGGTATTGCAGGAGGGGCACTTGTGGGAGCAGGCTTTAGCGATGTGACCCTTCTTCAATACATATCCGAAACCCAAAAGGCCGTACCACTGACACACTTCTTCATAGGTATCGGAAAGTGCCTGGTCTATGGGATAATCGTCGCCCTGGTAGGCTGCCGCAAGGGTCTATCCTGCGGAAGAAGTGCTGCAGCTGTTGGCGAAGTTACAACCTCTGCAGTTGTAACATCTACTGTATGGATTATTGTAGCCTGTGCGATAATAACGGTCATCTGTTACGTCTACGGAATATGACAACTGAAAGGGATACAAAAACAAGAGATAAAACTCCCCACATCAGGGTCGTCGACCTGACCATGGCATATGGAGACAAGATTATTCAAAAAGACCTTGACTTCACCATATATCGAGGAGACATATTCATAATAATGGGTGGAAGTGGATGCGGGAAAAGCACTCTTCTGAAACATCTCATTGGGCTAATAACCCCGGCTAAGGGAAAAATAATATTTGATAACATGGATTTTTGGGCAGCATCACCAGAGCAGAGAACGGAAATATTGCAAAAATCTGGAATACTCTACCAAAGTGGGGCTCTTTGGTCTTCTATGACCCTTTTGGAAAATGTGAGTCTGCCACTTGCCGAGTTTACCAACCTTCCTGAAAAGACAATAAAGGCCCTGGCCTCCATGAAACTGAGACTAGTTGGCTTAGGCGGATTTGAAGACTACTATCCTGCCCAGTTAAGTGGAGGCATGAAAAAAAGGGCTGCCCTGGCAAGGGCAATTGCCCTCGATCCTGAGGTACTATTCTTTGATGAGCCTTCTGCGGGCCTTGATCCGGTCAGCTCAAAACGGCTGGATGACCTCATTCTTGAGTTAAGAGACAGCCTTGGAGCCACGGTTGTAATTGTGACCCATGAGCTAGCCAGTATATTTTCAATCGGAAACAATAGCATATTCTTAGACAGCGAAACCAAAACCATGTTGGCTACAGGAGACCCAAAGAAACTTCTCATGGAGACAGACAATCCCAAGATCTTGGAATTTCTCACACGGGGTACCATGAAGCGGGAGGTGGCCCTTGTCTAAAAAGGCCAATCCAGCCGTAGTTGGTGCCTTTGTAACAGGTGCCCTAATACTCCTCATCTCGGGGCTGATCTTTTTTGGCTCAGGTCTATTATTTTCTGAGCGCCAGACCTTTGTACTTTTCTTCAACAGCTCTCTAAAGGGCCTTGAGAAGGGCTCACCCGTTACCTTTAGGGGTGTGCCCATAGGCCAGGTCAAGAAGATCAGCATCTTGGTTGATCCAACGACAGGAAATTTCAAGATGCCAGTCTATATCTCAATAGACCCCAAAAGCATGTTTTCCTATTCTGGCAGTGGCCGCGTAAGCGAAGTATCAGTCAGAAAGATGACTGAACTACTCATCAAGCGTGGTCTCAAGGCCCAGCTTCAGATTCAGAGCCTGGTAACAGGAAAACTTCAGGTAGATCTTGACTTTCATCCAGACGCTCCCATCCACTATGTGGGTCTTGACAAGGAGCATATAGAGATCCCAACGGTGCCGTCCACAGTTGAAGAGGTGATTAAGCGGTTTGAGGAGATTCCCCTGGATGATCTGGTTGAAAAACTCATCTCGGCAATCGATGGCCTGGATAAGTTGGTCAAATCTGGCAAGATTGGAGCAACTATTGACGTTCTTCATCAAAATCTAGTTGATTTGCAAAAAACCATGAAGATCCTTACGCCTGAAATACTCGCCACCCTCAAGAGTATTCAGCAAGCTAGCAGTCAGACCAAGAAGTTTGTTGGAAATGCCGATGCAAAACTTCTTCAGATTTCCAAGGAACTTACAAGGCTGTCTGACTCAACCAATCACCTGGTTAACAGTGTAAACTCCGTGGTAGAAAATTTTTATTCCATGACATCTCCAGACTCACCTGAAAGATATCGACTGAGAAAGCTCCTGACCGAAACAATAAGGGCAGCAAGATCCCTTAGGGAATTGGCAGATACCATACAGGCCCAGCCTGACATTTTCATAAAGGGAAGAAAGATAGAGGGCAAAACAAAGTGAGGCAGAAAATAACTCTAGTCGCTTCTTTACAGCCATTTCTCTTGGCTCTTATGGTCGTTTGGTTTACCTGTTCATGTACCATTTTGTCACCACCCAGCCCGCTGCCCCACTATTATCTGTTGCAAACGGTGGATGACAGTTCATGCCCTCCCAAAGGGCCAGTGGGCCCAATTTCCAGCGGCTCCACCAAGATTATTGTTGGCCCAATTTCCCTTCCTCCCTATCTCGACCGTTCCCAGATCGTGCAACTTGTAGGTGAAAATAGGCTCCGGCTGTTGCCTACAGATTTGTGGGCAGAGCCTCTGGACGAAGCCATAGAACGGGTCCTTTCCCTCAATCTGACCCAACTGTCCCATGGTCGTATAGTTGGTGAACCATTTTCAGTCATAATCGATTCAAAGAAGGCAGCGGCCTCAACCATGAGACTTCTCCTTAAAGTCTACAGTTTTGAGGCCCAATATGGAAATGAGTGCATCTTGAGAGGAAAGTGGCAGCTATTTTCTGGCTCAAACTCAAACAGCCCCTTACTGGAAGAGGAGACATGCCTTTCGGCACCTCTTGCAAGCCTTTCAGCCAAGGATTCCGTGGAGTGTATGAGTGAACTCATTGAAAAACTATCATACCAGATAGTAAAGAAAATCAGCGAAAAATAGACAGTTACCGCCCAAAAGACCTATTCCTTCCTAACAGTCTGAAACAAAAAAGGGCAGGATTGTTCCTGCCCTTGCTATAACGCCCTTTATTTTGAAATGTATTTACTTTGATGACTTTTTACTTTTGGAAGTCTTCTTAGACGTCTTCGTTGACTTTTTGGAGCTCTTTTTCTTCTTGGCCTTGGAACTAGTGCTACTCTTGCCCACGGTTACAAAAGGACGAAGCTTCTTCAAGGTCTTTTCACCTATCCCCTTAACCTCCAAGAGCTCGTCAACATTCTTAAATTTGTGTTTCTTTCTATACTTGATTATGGCCTGTGCCGTCTTTGGACCGATATTGGGCAAAGTCTGCAGTTCGTCTGAAGTAGCCGTGTTGATATTAACCTTAGTCTGGATTTTGTTTTTGGCTCTGGTTTTCGTCTTGGCTTTGGCCGCCAATGCAGGCGATACAGAAAATACAACCATTAAACACAGTGCTAGCAGAAGTCTTGCAACTCTTACATCAGATACCCTTCTACCTTCCATCAGAAACATTAAGCATGAACCTCCTTCAATAAAAATTTTCATCTAGTTATTTTGGCAAATCTCGCCATAAATTTATAATCGGATACCCGAATTCTTCACTAAAAGCCTCGTATTGGTTTTTAGTCACCACAGCGGCCATAAACATCTTCCAGGCGAACTATATCATCCTCGCCCAGATATGAACCGCTTTGAACCTCTATCAGCTCCAGGGGAATTTTGCCAGGATTTTCTAGGCTGTGCACCGTTCCAAGGGGAATGAATGTCGATTGATTCTCTGTAAGGAGTATATATTCATCGCCCTTTCGAACCCGTGCAGTCCCCCTGACAATTATCCAGTGCTCTGCCCGGTGATGGTGCATTTGCACCGACAGCTTGGCTCCAGGCTTGACCTTAATCAACTTGACCTGAAACCTATCCCCAGAGACAAGGCTTTCATAGGAACCCCATGGTCTATACACCTTTGAATGGGTCAGATGCTCTTCTCGACCAAGTGCCTTTAGTGAAGCCACTATCTTCTTAATATCCTGGGTCTTATCCTTGTTGGCAACAAGTACAGCATCCGAGGTTTCAACAATCACCACATCACTTAATCCCAAAGCTGCCACTAGACGCTTGCTGGAATTTATATATGAATTTGTGACTCCCTCGGTTATGACATCCCCAACACAAACATTTTGTTTTTCGTCCTTTGGCAATACCTCCCAAAGGGATTTCCACGAACCTATGTCATTCCACTTGTTCTCCAAGGGCACGACAGCACATTTGTCTGTTTTTTCAAGCACGGCATAATCTATGGAGTCAGATGGGCACTTTTCAAAGGCCTGGCCATCGAGTCTCAGGAAATCGAGGTCCCTTTGGGCCCCTTCATATGCAGCCTTACTGGCTTCATACATGGACGGTTCGTGTCGTGCCAATTCGTCCAGGTAGGCAGATGCCTTGAAAGAAAACATTCCCGAATTCCAGAAATAGTCTCCAGAAGCCAGATAATTTTTGGCCGTCTCCAAATCTGGCTTTTCTACGAAACTTGCCACCTCGAAGATTTCTTTCCCGATGGTCTTTCCCTTTTTAATGTATCCGTAGCCTGTTTCTGGGTAACGAGGCTTTATGCCAAAGGTTATCAAGCGCCCTTCCTGGGCAAAAGGTATTGCATCCATAATCCTAGCTCGAAAGGAGTCGATATCCTCGAGCAAATGGTCTGCTGGCATGACCAACAACAGGGAATCTGGATCTTCATCCAAGGCCCTCAATGCTGCAACCGCAATGGCAGGTGCTGTGTTTCTCCCAACGGGTTCCAGGATGATTTCAAGTGCCCTCTTGCCTATCTGGCGAAGCTGTTCGGCAATAAGGAAACGATGTTCATTGTTACAGACGATCAAGGGATGGGCTGTTTCATCAATTTGTGATGCCCTTTTCACTGTCTGCTGGATAAGAGTGTCAGAACCAGTGAGCGGCAGAAGCTGTTTGGGATATGCCTGCCGCGACAAAGGCCACAGCCTCGTCCCAGAGCCCCCTGACAATATAATCGGAATTATTCTCATAATTGTATCGTTTTATTAGAGCACTACACGTTAGTATTCAGGTAAAAGTTCAGAACACGTCACAAAATTATATTCAGAAAACCTGTCCAAAAAACTGTCCAACTTTAGTAAATTGTTCCTCAAGTTTATATAGTGTCTAAAACGGTAATCAATTCTCAGTCCATCAACCCTGGGCTGGTCTGGATCAAACTCCCAGGGATGACAATAAAAGACGAACACTCCGTTCTTTTTCAAAATATATCGCACTCCAAGGCTAAAAAACCCTTTGGGAATAAGCCTGAAATACCCTCCACCACCCCATGGGATGGATCTACCCAATAGATTAATATTTCTTATGGGTATCTCAAAGAGTTTTTCAGATCTATTCTGTAATACTCCAGGGCGTATCTCAACCCAGTCTCCCTTTAAAGCACCGTACCTTTTATTTCCGGAAAAGTCATTGTAGCTGGAATCATAAACAAAACCCGTCTGACTCAACAAACTTACCAAGTTTTCATTTATGGAAAAGCTTGGCGCCCTATATCCTTTGACGGTACCTCTTATGATCCCTTCTAAAACCTCTTTTCCCCGCTCCAAATCCTTTAAAAGCTCATCCTTGCTCAGGTTATGACACAATTCGTGGCCATAGCCGTGACTTGCTATCTCATGGCCGTGACTATGAACCAAGTTTACAAGCTCTGGAACACGCTCCGCCAGCCAGCCAAGTACAAAGAATGTTGCCTTGATATTGTGCTTATCAAACAGGGTAAGCAGGGCCCTGGTGGGATGCTCCACACGAATCAGATTGGTGTTCCATGAAGACCGAGGAAACTGTTTTCTCAAATTCTCGACCTGGAACCAGTCTTCCAAATCGACTGTTATCAAAATGAACTTGTCAGATTCTTTGTTCAAAGTCCTCTACGACCTGATCCTGTTTCACTACAAAGTTATTTCACACCCCTGCCAACACCTGTGTATTTGAATCCCAACTCTTTCATTACTGAAGGATCGTACACATTTCTCAAATCAATGAAAATCGGTTGCCTAAGAAGTTCCTTCAGCCTGTGCAAGTCAAGGGAGCGATACTGGTTCCACTCTGTCATGAGCACGA
>JAADCZ010000023.1 GCA_013154175.1 Thermodesulfobacteriota bacterium | reverse complement strand
GTGGAGCCGGAAGTGTAGATTATGTAACAAAGATTGTCTGTTGTGGGGGATACCAGCTCTTGAAGGTTTGGGCGACCCTTGTCTTGGGATTCAACCTCTTCCCTTTTTTCATCCAGACAAATTACATTGCACGAAAGCCCATCGGTGAGATGTCGAAGCCTTGAGGTGGTAATCAGGGCAGATAACTGAGCATCCTTGGAGATGAACTCTATGCGCTCCTTGGGAAAACCAGGGTCCAGGGGCACATAGGCGGCCTTTGCCTTGAGTATTGCAATCAGGGATACATAGGTATCTACGTCCCTGTGTAGTAAAATCCCTACTCTTTGGCCAGGGGCCACACCCTGTTTCAAAAGAAATCTGGCCAGCTGATTTGCCCGTTCTTCCAGTTCCTTGTAGGTGATTTCGGTCTTTTCATGAATTATTGCCGTCTTTTTAGAGTACTTTTCAGCGCATCTTTCAAACAGAGACTCAAGACGCTCTTGATGGAAAAGCCACTCCTGAATTAGGGAGTGGGCGTGAGACTCTGCATCCTCATGGGAGATTTTTTTCCCAGTGTTGTCATGCAATACTAACATTTTTTTATTCCTCCATTCCCTTTGGGACGTTTAATTGAAATGTTGAGATCCCTTTTGACTTGAGAACGAATGGAGGAAGGAAATATTCCTAACTTTTTGATGTTTAAAGAAAAAATCGTGGGATAATGCTGATGCTCCAAATAAAAAAAGGGCCCCAGCCCGAAGGATGGGACCCTGTGGTGGTTGGGCCTTAGCCCGGATTTCCTTAGTTGCTGCTATTCATAAAGGGGTTCATTTCGTAGTTATCACAAATTCCGTCCCCATCCACATCGACAAAGTTGTGCATACCGAGCCTCTGGTATGCATCCCTTGTCTGGAAGCAATCGCAGATGGAATCTTCGTTCTCATCTACGCATGGTCCAACGCCCAGAGACCTGAACATCTCGGAATCCTGAACCATGTCACAGATGCCATCGCCATTTTCATCTACAAATTGCATGCCAGTTAATCTCATATAGGCACGTGGATTAACAAATGGATCCTGGGAAATGTCAACATCAAAGGGACCATAGTGCTGTGGTCCAAGACCCATGCGGAGATTCCGTCCGCAGGTACCGTTGACATCATCCATACAGGTGGTGCGAACCATTGCCTGGTTGCAGGCCTGGGTCATGTTGCCGGCCATCTGGCATCCTGTCATGTTGCCATCCTGAATCATCTGACGATGCTGCATCTGGTTCTGTGTCTGTGTCTGATACATTGCATGGTCATTCATGGAACCCATACTTCCAGGAGCAGCCTGCACAGGAATAGTAGCTATGGAGACTATTGCCAGTGCTAAACCTCCGATAAGTGCTTTTTTAATCATTTTCTGACCTCCTTTTTTTGTTTTTCCCCGGCCGGGTCGTCATATGTTTGTGAGCGCGCTCAACCTATAAACGAATCACAAAAGAAAAAATTCCCGTTTTTTAATCAGCCCTTCAAAATTGGCTTGAGGCTTAGGACCATTATTTTCCAATGGACTACAACCCCAAAAATCTGCGTTTACGCCTTGTACCTGTAGCGTAAAACAGACGGTTAAAACGTAGGAAAGACCTTCTAACTCAAAGTATTCATAGAGAAAATTTACTGTTTCTATTGGCTTGAGACCTTCAAGAAAACGACTGTTAAGAATATTTTTTTCAAGATCAACCACAAGGGCTTGAAAGTCCATAGAAAGGCCCTTGCCTAACAACTTTGAGTAGGCCTCTTTAATGGTCCAGATTGTGATAGTCTTCTTTGTCCTTGCATGGCCCTTAAAGGTTTCAAGATAATCCTGTTCTTCAGGCGCAAGGGCTGCATCTATATCTATATTCTCGTTTGGAATTAGCTCCACATCTAGGCCGACGTGGAACTGACTTGATGCTGCCACACACACGAGTCCATGAGTGTGGGAAATGCTAAAGGAAATCTCTTGGCAGTCTCCTTCAGCAAGCTGCAGCCGTGGCTTGCCATATGAATCTGTGTGAAGGTACCACTGCCTATTTTTACACTCATTTCCCGCAACCTCGTTGAGGACCTTTCTTAAAAGCGCCCTTCCCCAAAGAAAGGATTTCTGCCTCTGTTTATTTCGTATATCTAATAACTGGGCCCTCTCATCAGGGCTGATGAGATTGATTAAATATTCGTAACCAGCTGATATATTTGCTGGAATTTTACTGTATCCTAGTACAATATCTGTCTTTTGCATAAGCCCGTTCTTTAGTATCACCTCTGGTTTCGCTATGAACATAACGGGCGTAGTGCACCTTTTATTCCACCAAATCAAAAATTCTTTCCAGCTATCTGTTTTCTTGTGAAATCGAAACCAAATGGGGAAAATAGGGACATTTTTTTTGAAATATAACCTACGTGGATATTCTCAAAAAAATTTTGGGCCTACGACCTATATCCCAAACTTTTTACAAAACTAATTTGTGCCTGAAAACTGAAATCCCAAAGGGCCTGGATCAATAGCAGTGTAGGGAAACAAATACTGTATGGAAAAATATACACTTTAAAAAGCCTGTAATATCAGTGTAGGAACCAACTAGAAAAGTGATCCCAAAAGACTCTTTTTCGAAAAGGGCTCGAAATGTGCCCTCTAGAAAGAAAGGGAAGGAGCAAAATAAGGCTTTAGGAAGCAGCCTTTGTGTCAAACAGAGGATTCTGGCGAGCCTTGACCGAATCGTCCAGCTCTTCGATGCGGGGCAAATCCTTTAGACTTTTCAGCTGAAAGACCTCGAGAAAATAGGAGGTTGTGCCATAGAGCAGAGGACGTCCAGGGACGTCCTTTCTCCCAGCGATACGGATCAGATTCTTTGAGAGCAAATATCTAATGGTACCGCTCGAATCCACTCCCCTTATTCCTTCGATTTCGGCCCTGGTTACTGGCTGACGATATGCAATGACTGCCAGGGTCTCCAGGGCCGCTCTGCTTAATCTGTGGCCTGTCTTGGCTCCACTTCTCAAGACCCACTGTTTGTATTGTGGCCTTGTTTGGATCCTGTAACCCTTTGCCACTTGTACAAGCTCCAAACCCTTGTTGGGTTCGGAATATTCTCTCTTAAGAAGCTCTATGGCCTGCTTTATAAGTTCCAGGGGTGCATCCCCAATGGTCTGCCTGATATTTGCCAGGGTCAAGGGCCGGGAGCTGGCAAATATCATGGCCTCGATAACGGGCTTTAGGGTGACCAAGGTCCACTTATTCATAACAAATAAAACGGCCTGCCGAGAACCTCCTAGAGCTCCTCCACGACAATTGTGCCGCTCAATTTGATGTCCTTGCCGTTATCGTCTATGAATGAGATATAGCCGCCTTGCACCTCTATCTTGAATCTGCCCTGCCAAGTACGTATCACCTTGCCATTGCAGTCATAGAGGGTCACACGTCTCTTAAGGCCAATGATGTCGGATTTAAAGTGTTTGAGGTTCTTTCTCTGCCTTTCTGTGCAGCCAGTGGCTAGAACCAAGAGTGCCAGCATGCAAACGAGGGCTGCCACAGCAAAAATTCTTTTGCCTCTTATCCTGTACATGGTCAACTCCCTAACTTTCGACTTGTGACAAACCAAGCTCGAAGGCCTTTAGATTGGCATCCACGAACTTTGGCTTGACCCGTGTCTTGATGGTCTCTTCCATCATCTCCTTGTCCACTGGCAGCTCTGACAGCCCCACCAGGACCCCTAGTAGCACGACGTTTACCGCCTTGGCTGTCCCTGCCTCCTTGGCAAGCTCTTCTGCATCCAGGGCGCACACCCTTTTGTAGTTGGACTTCATGAAGTCGAGCCAGTGGTCAACATCGGGGTATTCCCCCTGGCCCAACTTGACCGTAATAGGAATGATGGGCGTTATATTGGTGATAATCGTGGTCTTCTTCGAACATCTGTCCAGGGCCCTGATTGTCTCGAGGGGTTCGAAACTTACAAGGATGTCTGCCTCTCCCTTGGATATAATGGGGCTCTTTAGGCCACCAATCATGACTGTAGATTCCACAACACCGCCCCTCTGGGCCATGCCATGAACTTCACTAACCCGGACATCCATGCCTGCGGCCATCACAGCCTCTCCCAGAAGCCTCGAAGCAAGCAGTGTCCCCTGCCCTCCTACGCCTGTGAACAATATTTTCTTGGTATCCATCTATTTCTTTCCTCCAACCTTTCTGTAGTAAAGAATACAGGGTGCCTCAGCTATCACCACTGACAATTCATCCTTGGCAAGCACCTCTTTGAAGACATCCACTGCCTCTTTCTTCTTGTAAGGATTCACCTTGTACACGTTCTTGATACCAAGGCCCCGCACGGCATCCTCGATGGGAATGCGCGGCCTGTCATACCCGGCAGGGCGTATCTCGATGCCAGGATTTGGCTGATGGCCTGTCATGGCAGTGGTGCTGTTATCTAGCACAACAAGACAAAACTTGTGCTCGTTGTGATATGCACTGGCAAGAGAGGACAAACCTGAATGGAAAAATGTGGAATCTCCTATGAATGACACAATCTTGTGATCTGTGGCAATGGAGAAACCAGATGATGATCCAACGCTGGAACCCATGCAAAGGAGATAGTCGGCCATCTGAATGGGCGGAAGCAGCCCCAAGGTGTAACAACCTATATCTGTCGGATAAATGGCATTTTCCTCTTGGCCAAGTTCCTTGAGTGCCTCCTTAACGGCGTTGTATGTCTCCCTGTGGGGGCAACCCTGACAAAGGCTGGGCGGCCTCATGGGCAGAGGAGGCAATGAGGAAAGATCCGGCGCCTCGGTCATTGGCACTTCCACACCAAGGACCTCGGCGATTGCCTTTTTGACCATGAGGGGGTCGAACTCATACATCCTGGAAAAATGGCCACTTGCCTTTCCAAGAACTGGAATATCCCTGCCCGTTTCCTTGCAGATTATCTTTAGCTCATCCTCGAGAAACGGTTCCAGTTCCTCAACCACGAGAACCTTGTCCACATCTGCCAAGAAACCTTCGAGAAGTTTCCGTGGAAATGGATAGGGAAAACCAAGTTTCAGGAAGGTAACCTTATCTGCAACTCCAAGCTCTGAGATGGCATCTTCCACATAACAGGCGCTGACACCAGAGGCCACGATGCCAAGCTTCCCCTGGCCCGTCTTGGTGTTGAACCTCGAGCCCTCCACAAACTCCTTTGCCTTTTCCATTTGATCCAGAAGGACCTTGTGGCGCATCCTTGCAACTGCCGGAACAGGAACCCAACGTCTTGGGTCCTTTTGAAAGGCCCCCTTCTGTTTGACCGTCTCTGGCAGAGGGCCAAGCTCCACAGGCCCCCTTACGTGGGACGTCCTCGTGGTTGTGCGCACGATGACAGGAAGCTCAAGGGCCTCTGACAACTCAAAGGCCTCGATGGTCATCTCCTTTGCCTCCTGGGGTGATGTTGGCTCGAGCATGGGCAGGTTGGCAAACTTGGCATAGATCCTGTTGTCCTGTTCGTTCTGGCTAGAGTGCATCGAAGGATCATCTGCAGTGACTATGACCATCCCTGCCTTCACCCCGACGTAAGCCAAGGTCATAAGCACATCAGAGGCCACGTTCATTCCAACGTGCTTCATGCATGTAAGGGATCTGACACCTGCAGCGGCCGCAGATGCCGCAACCTCCATTGCCACCTTTTCGTTGGTGGAGAATTCGAAATAAAGGGGCCAGTCCCCCTGAAGAGAAATGAAGAAGAGGTTGTTGGCTATCTCCGATGAGGGAGTGCCAGGATAGGCAGCGGCCACTGCTGCTCCTGCCTCAATGGCCCCCCTTACAATTGCCTCGTTTCCGAGGAGTAACATTTTTTCACCACTATTCTTTGATAAAAGAGGATGCATATTCGTCTCCTAAAAATACTTTTGGTGCTGGCTCATTCCGCTAATTCGCCCATTTTCACTATATCTGAAGTGGAAAAGTTGCCTCCTGAAAGTACCTTTGCCTTTGAGGCATCGGTTCCAAAAAGCTGTACGATCTCT
>JAADCZ010000063.1 GCA_013154175.1 Thermodesulfobacteriota bacterium | reverse complement strand
GATGTTCAGCTCTAAATCTCTGTTTGCCCTCTGGAGCCTTTCGAGCAGGCTCTTAAGGGCAGGCACCAGCTGTTTGAACATCTTTTCGAGTTCAGCTGCCCTTGTTTCTGGTTCAAATTCGTCCAGCAGGGCGTCATAGGGGCTTTCTTCAAAGCCTAGATGGGCTGCCTTTTGCCTAGAGAGGGATACGAGTTTTTTTAGATGGGGTAAAAAGATGGAAAAATCCGCCTTTTCTCTGGCCCTTGCCCATGCGCTGTGGGCAAGCACGCTCTGCCTTGAAAGCTCTTCTACGAGCTGGGGTGGAACCTTCTTTTGTCTTTCGTAAAGCCTTTTCCATTCCCTTAGGCAGACAAATTGGTCATCTTCCTCGTTCCTTTCCTCCAGGATAGGAGAAAGTTCCTGGATGAGGAGGCCAACTTGGTCTGAAGTCATTTTTTTATGAATGATACTGGAGATGAGGGCTGTCTGTTCGGCCCTGTTATGTTGGCCCATCTGTGGCATGTAGGTTTCCTGATCCCAGCTAAGCAGTCTCTTGATGCCTCTAAGATGTGTTATTTCAGAAAATATTGTGGCAAGTTCCCTAAAGGTGTTGGATTTACTCTTCACTTTGTCTTTCATCCTGCTGGTCATTTTTTGTTTTGGGTGAAAACTTTACCACCTTTTTTTCAAACACGTCCTCAACTCTGTCATAACGCATCTGGGTTATCTGTTCTGAAACCAGTCCCAGGAGGAAAACCATTACGCTTACACTCAGGAGCAGTGCGGACATGTTGGTAAATCTGTGGAAAAAGGTGAATGTATAAAGGTAATAGGCAAGCCCCAGAACAAAAAAGGTGAAAGAGACGGGTATGAAGACCCTTAGAGGGGAAAACAGGGTGGCTATTCTAAGAATGATCAGGATGAATCGTGCTCCATCCCCCAGAATAGAGATTTTGCTCTTGCCAATTCGCTTTTGAACGTCTATGGGCACATATTTTATGGTAAGCCCGCTTCTCAGATATGCCAGGGTGCTGGTTGTTGGGTACGAAAATGTGTTTGGAAACAGATAGAGATAACGTCGTACCGTGGCTGTTTCAAAGGCCCTGAAGCCAGAGGTGAGATCCTTGATGGGAAACTTGCCCACGTAAGAGGCCAACTTGTTGTAGCACCAGTTGGCAATTCTCCGGCCAAGAGATGCCTGACCCTTGGAGTCCCTGGCCCCTACCACCATGTCATATACTTCAATCTCTTTGAGGAGCTTGGCTATGTCTTCAGGTCGGTGTTGACCATCACCATCCATCAGAACAATATATTTGCCCTTGGCGTGGCGAATGGCCGTCTTCACGGCGGCTCCGTTTCCAATGTTGTAGGGGTGTCTGATGACCTCGGCCCCTGCCTCGAGTGCGCGCTGGGCGGTTTTGTCAATGCTGCCGTCATCGACCACCAGCACCTGATACTCTGGATAGAGTCGTCTGATCTTAGAGACTGTAGCCCCTATTGCTGCCTCTTCGTTGTATGCAGGGATTGCAACGGTTACAGAGTAAGATTTGACCATTAGCCTTCCTGAGTCTCGATATCGGTTTGTGTTGGGGCCAAAAGGCCGTAGGCCTTGCCTATTCGATAGACAAGATTCATAAAACCCTTTGGCAATGGTACGTCCCTGTCTTCCTGAAGGATGCCATAATCCCGTGCCCTTGCCAGTATTTCTGCACTGAGATCGGGCATGCCTTCGCAGTGATTACAAAGGAAATGAATTCTGAGGGCATCTGTCAGGGGGATTAGAAGCTCTGGAAAGTTTTTAGGCACAGCAGACAATTCTTTGTCTATTAGGTCTTCATACTCCTCGGCAAATTCTTTGTAGGGGCTTTCCGGGTTGGGAGTGCCAAAAAGCCTGTTTAACATGGCAGCGGACAAGAGCCTGGGGAAGTCCTCGGGCCTGTCCTTATATTTTTCTACAAAGGTTTCCTTTGCCTTGAGAAAGAAAATCATACGTACAACGTCGACGCCTTCCCTGAGGCTCTGGATTAGTCCTCGCTGATCCTGCATCCCTTTGCCCCCTAATTGGTAGGAATAATGGGCTCCAGGGCCCATTTGAGAATCAAGGGTAAAACAGGCTCGCCATTTTGTCTAATCCAATTTGTTCGTTGAACTTTGAGACATATTTTGTTATAAAAGCACATTTAACGTCTCGTAGGGGGAATTTTTTAAATGGAAAAGGTTGCAGAAGTAACGCAGGACACACAAACCGCCGCACCAAGTGCGGAAGCGGCCGAAGACAAGGCTGCAAACCAGGTGCAGGAGCAAGAGAGCACCGAGCTTCAAAAGGTCCAGGAAACGGCTCAAGGCCAAGAAGACGACGTTATGGCAGATGAGTCCGAAGACATGGGCCAATTTGAGGAGCTTTTTGAACAAAGTCTCCGTTCCTTCCAAGAAGGAGAAATAATAAATGGGACAGTTGTTAGTGTTGATCACGACTATGTAATGGTCGATATCGGCTACAAGTCTGAGGGGCTCATTCCCACACGGGAATTCCTTGATGCCGAGGGCAATATCACCGTTAAACCAGGTGATACGGTCGAGGTGCTTCTCGAGCGCTGGAATCCGGAAGATGGTACCCTTCGCGTATCCCATGCCAAGGCAGTAAGAAGGAAGGTGTGGGACAAGGTGATAGAGGCCTATGAGGCCAAGGAGCCCATCGAAGTCACTGTTTTGTCCAAGGTAAAGGGTGGTCTGACTGTTCTTATTGGCGAAGGGGCCGGAGGAATAAAGGCATTTTTGCCCTATTCCCAGGTGGATGTTAAGCCTCATCCCAACTTGGACAAGATGATTGGCCAGAAGTTCAAGTGTTCCATTTTGGACTACAACAGAAAGCGCCAGAACGTTGTGGTCTCCAGAAGGGAACTGCTGGAAAAGGAACTTGCAGAAAAGAAGAAAGAGACCCTTGCCACCCTCGAAGAAGGACAGGTAAGGGAAGGCGTTGTGAAGAATATCACCGAGTATGGCGCCTTCGTGGATTTAGGCGGAATAGACGGCCTGTTACACGTCACTGACATTTCCTGGGGTAGGGTTGAACATCCCTCCAAGGTCCTCAAGGTTGGTGACAAAATAAAGGTCAAGGTCCTTTCCTTCGATCGAGAAAAGGAAAAGGTTGCCCTTGGTATCAAACAGCTCACAGAAGATCCATGGCTCAAGGTTGCAGAGAAATACCCAGAGGGTTCAAAGGTCAAGGGTAAGGTTGTAAATCTTACCGAGTATGGCGCCTTCGTAGAGCTTGAAGAGGGTGTTGAAGGCCTTATCCATGTGTCTGAGATGTCCTGGACAAAGCGCATCAGGCATCCCAAACAGATTCTTGAGGTTGGGGATGAGGTCGAGGCTGTCGTCTTGAAGGTGGACCCAGAGGCCCGAAGGATTTCCCTTGGCCTGAAACAGGTACAACCCAATCCGTGGGATGTTGTCAAAGAGCGCTATCCAGAAGGCACTGTCATCGAAGGTACAGTCAAGAATATTACCGATTTTGGTCTGTTCATTGGCATTGAAGAGGGAATAGACGGTCTTGTACATGTGTCTGACCTTTCCTGGAGCAAGAGGATTAAGCATCCTTCCGAGCTGTACCAGAAGGGCGACAAGATCCAGGCCGTTGTTCTCAATATAGATAAAGAAAAGGAACGTTTCTCCCTTGGCGTGAAGCAGCTCCAGCCAGATCCATGGGAATCCGCACCAGAGAGATTCCCTGTTGGCAGCAAGGTAACTGGCAAGATTACCAACGTGACAGACTTTGGTATCTTTGTAGAGCTCGAAGAGGGTATAGAGGGGCTTATCCATGTGTCTGAAATAGCCCCAGGAAGACCAAAAAGCCCTGTTGGAAAATATGAGGTTGGTAGCGAGATAACCGCCAAGGTCATAAATGTTTCTCCCCAGGATAGGAGAATAGGACTTTCCATCAAGAAGATGATGGAGGATGAAGAGCGTTCCTTCTACTCTGAATACAGCTCTTCCAAGGCGGCTCCAACCACCCTTGGGCTTTTGTTGCAGGAAGAGCTTGTCAAGGACAAGTCTGGTTCTGGGGATAAATCCTAAACTGGGACGACCTTGAATGACACAAAACAGTGAGAGGGAGGGAAGGACAAAGGTCCTCCTGATAGTGTTGGCCACCGTTGGTGGGCTGACTCTCTTGGGTTTCCTGTTTTTTTCCTCCCTCATAGCCTTGTTTTTGTTTAAAAGCGGGGCAGCTACTTCCCCTCTTATCTCTTCTTCTGGAGATGGCGTAGGGATTGTGGAGCTTCAGGGAGTTATTGGTTCTCCAGAGGATGTGCTCAAGCAGCTTCGGCAGTTCCGTGAAGACAATCATGTAAAGGCAATCGTAGTGCGGATAGATAGTCCTGGGGGGGCAGTTGGTGCTTCTCAGGAGATCTATCGCGAGCTTCGACAGGTGGATAAGGTCAAGCCTGTGGTGGCATCATTGGTGAATACCGCTGCCTCAGGTGCTTTTTATTCTGCCTGTGGTACCAGGTGGATTGTTTCCAACCCGGGAACTGTAACGGGAAGTATTGGTGTGATAATGCAGTTGCCCAACATTGCAGGGCTGCTGGACAAACTGGGGATTAAAACCACTGTTATAAAGAGTGGAAAGCTTAAGGATTTGGCTTCCATAACCCGAGAACTTACCCCAGAAGAGAGACAAGTGCTGCAAAACGTGATGGATGATATTCATCATCAGTTTATCGAGGATGTTGCCAAGGGAAGGAAACTGCCAGTGGACAAGGTAGCTGCTGTTGCAGACGGCAGAATTTTTTCCGGGCGGCAGGCCCTTGCCCTCCATTTCGTGGATGAACTAGGCAATTTTTCTGATGCAATCAAGAAGGCAGCGAAGCTTGGAGGGATAAAAGGCGAGCCTCGGCTTATTTACCCAGAAAAGGATAAGTTCACCGCCCTGCGGGAGATCCTTGAAGAATCAGGCGCACATTCCATGGTAAAGTTCCTGGGCTTGCTTCTAAGGGAGTCATCCCAGGTTCCTAAATAATAAAAGATTTTCATTATGCTCAAGGCAGATATAGCAAAAAGACTCAAAGAAATTCATCCTGAGTTCACAAAGCAAGACCTACTTGAAATGGTGGACTTGGTTTTTGAAACCATGGCCGAGGCCCTTGAAGAGGGTAGGCGTATTGAGATTCGAGGTTTTGGAAGTTTTTCTATCCATCCCCAAAAAGAAAGATGCTTCATAAACCCCAAGACTGGTAAAGAGACCAGATGCCCTTCCAGTTATAGGATTGTATTCCGACCAGGAAAACAACTTAAAGAAATCATATAGTAAAATCAGCGCAGAAGACTTGCCCCTATGAACCCGCGTTATAGGCTCTAGGCAAGTGAATCTTAAGTGGAACCACGTAGAGAATTCATCTCTTAAATGGATTGTTAGCTAGGCGATTTTTTTTGCCAAACACAGGAGGCCCCATTCCTAGGAAAATGTGGGGCTGTTTGTATAGCTGCCTGGAAAGTTAGTAAACGTAGATTTAGCCCAAGGCCCGCATGATCCGTTAGCCTTCTTAGACTAGGTTGCGGGCCTTGAGCTTAGGTAAGGGTCCTTGAAAAGAGGATTTATTCATTAGTTTCAATGATAGCTTCAATATTATTTGGCGCTGCCAGTAAGTTATTTGCGCTATCATTTGTGGTTTCGTTTATTTCATCGATTACGCTGTCATTCAAAGGAATGACATAAACATGTCTTTCATAGGGTTCAAAAGAGCCATCAACCTTGTTATTGATCATTTTACATTCTTTATTTTCGAACAAGATTTGTCCTGTACTGTTGACGGCATCTTTCGTTTCAATCTTGAAACTTGCCTGTTGCTTTAAATTTGAAGGATTCACTGCAACAATATAGAGTTTATCTCCTACCAATTTGGCGCTAGCGTACATGTATTGGGATCCTTCTATAGAAAGGTCAACCTTTTTTTGTGATATAATAAAAGGCCAAATTTCGCGCATTTCGCTTATTGAATTTTTAACCGACTCCCATAAAATTTGGGAGCTAGGCCTCATAGGCCAAGTTTGGAAACCGGTGATTCCGTTGATTACTCCCATATAGATCATAGATTTGAATTCT
>JAADCZ010000001.1 GCA_013154175.1 Thermodesulfobacteriota bacterium | reverse complement strand
AATGACTCGAAACCCATGAAAGCACAATGGGTCTTGGGGCTTTCAACTAAGGGATTTTTGACAGAGAATTTAATAGGCGCATGAATGAATCTTTCCAAAATCAGCTTGCTGGCTAGCCATACAGCCTCTGTAACCTTTCTTGATAGCCCAGGGCTTATTTCAGTGGGTAATCGTTCCACCTGGGCAGCCACAATGAAGACATCCGTTTTGGTATTTTCAGCGAGCTCTGCCAGAAGGTTGACGGTTGGAAACTGATGTAGAGAAAAGTCATGTAACTTTATAGCGGGGATTTCACCAGGGCGGATAATCTTGATTTCCCCTGGAGCCATGTCTGCCATATCGACAGAGTCCACGACGATCAATTTCCTGGGAGCCAGTCTTGGGTCAAGGACGAGGTCGAAGAGTATCTCGCGGATCGAGGTCCCTACGTCCTGGGCCTTTACTCCCTTTGGAAGGCCATGGGTCTTCAAAAGGGATATGACTGCCGGGCCAAATCCATCATCACCCAAAAGCACGTTTCCGCAACCATATATGAATGTGTCTGGAACAGAGGCCATGTCTTTTCTAGATTTTTCCAAATAAAATTTTATGGGGAAAAGCCATAGAACAATATTAACATCTTTGGATGCATTTCTCGATAGATTGCTTTTTCTTTCCGCCTGTTAAAATCAACTTATGTGTCGGGATGTCTTCTCAAAGGCACATACGGGATGCCGGCTGGCAAACTCAAAAAGGAAGAAAGGCAGATAAAGTCAGCTGAAAGTGTTTCATATTGTTTAAATGAGATAACCGTTTTAAAATCAAAAGCATGGCTGGAGTAAGATATTCTGCCGGATTGGCCAAGGAATACGAGGAGCTTTACAGGACGTGTGTGGCCGACCCGAGACATTTTGAACAGATAGATAAACGGGTGGATGAAATCCTTGCGAATAAAGAAAGATATGAGTCGGTGGGCAAGGAGCTTGGCATCCCTTGGTATGTAATTGGCGTAATCCACAGCCTGGAAAGTGATCTGGATTTTTCTAGGCACCTTCACAACGGTGACCCTCTGACGGCACGAACCGTACACGTACCTGCTGGGCGGCCTCCCTATGGCAACCCCCCTTTTACATGGGAACAAAGTGCAATAGACGCCCTTAAACTTCAGGGCCTTCACAAGGTGAAGGACTGGTCCTTGCCACGCACCCTTTACGAGCTGGAAAGGTATAATGGCTGGGGTTACAGGCTATATCATCCACACGTATTGTCTCCATATCTCTGGGGGTGTTCCAACCACTACAAAAGCGGAAAATATCTGGCCGATGGCAGATGGTCTGATACTGCCAAGTCCAAACAGTGTGGCGCAGCGGTCTTGCTCCATAGGCTTGAAGAACGTGGTGAAATCGCATTTTACCCTGAACCGGGCCCTATATTTTATTACAGCAATGGTCCTGTTCCAGAGACAGAAAAATTGCAGCGATTCCTGAATCAGTTTCCAGGCATTGCCTTGAGGGTGGATGGCTGGCCTGGAAAGCGTACCTCGGCTGCAGTCAAAAAAGTCTTTGGTTTTTATCTCTTAAATGATCCCCGCAACAAATAGGGCAACCCTCGCACTATTGGCAGCAGCAATAATTGTGTTGTTATGTGCATGTTCCCAGGCTGAGAAACAGTCTCATTTCGTGGTGCTCCAACAGGGATCCAGCCTGATAGTGGAGCTTGGAAACTCAAGGTGCAAGCTCAGTGACGACGCAAGGGCCTACCAGGTGTATTTGTCTCCCTCAGGACGTTTGATCGTTGTAGAGGCCCAGATTTTGTCAAATCTTACGATCCTCAGACTTTACGAAAGGTCAAATGGCTGTTTTAAGGAGGTAGAGCCTTCCTTGGCAGAGAAATTGTGGCACCAGGTGGCCCAGGAACAACGCTTCAAGGTTGATGAAATCCAAAGGGCAAGAATGAAATTCATGGGCTGGAAGGGGCAGGAAAGCTTTGAGGTGAGGCTTGAAGGCGTGGTACAGGGAAAGGAGATAAGGGTAATTTTAACTGTGCCCTAATGGGTTGATGGTTTAATCTTTGTAATTTTTACTTTCATAAGATTGCCCGCTGAGGCAAGCTCCTTACGGATGGGTGAAGGGTTGAGAACTGGTTTAGCCAAGTGGATTTTTAAAGGAAAGGGAATCTGTTGAAGGGCATTTTGGGGAAAGATAGGCACAGGGCCAGGCCGCTTTTTGATGTCTCAGACATTATTGATCTAGAATACTTTCTTTGCCGCGACAAACAAACACTTCTCGAGGAGGGAGAATCCTGTCTGGTAAAGAGGGACAGGGAGATATTTCTTAGGGAGCTAGGCAGTTTAGAGGATGAGGAAGAAACTTTAAAAAGGCCATTCATCATAAAGGGGTGGCTCGAGGCCATGAGGAAGTCCGTGGCAGATAACACCTCTTCAGGGGTACTGCCATCACGGATTTGGAAGGAGTTCTATACCTCATTTTCATGGCTCGCCCTTTTTCTCGGCATAGCCCTTGGAGCCAGTCTTGCCTTTTCACTCTTGTCATATCAGGGGAAGACGCCCGTAAATGTATTCGTATTCCTCGTTGGGGTTGTTTTTTCCCAAATGGCACTCATCCTCTTTGCCCTTGTTTTTTATGTTGGTCGGTCCCTTTTGGGCGGGGAGATAAGGGGCTCGTTGCTGATTTCATTTGTGAGGCGCCTTTTCATGAATGGTCTTCGTCGCGCCATCGAGGCCTCGTCCCCACTGGATGGTCTTGGGGATAAGGGTGTGCTCGCCTGTCTTCTCGATGCCTTGGGACAGGCCAGTTACAGAAAGGTGTTTATCTGGCCATTTTTTATCCTTTTGCAGCTTTTCGGGGTGGGTTTCAATATTGGAAGTCTTGGTGCAACCCTGGCAAAGGTGGCGGGTTCAGACTTGGCCTTTGGTTGGCAATCAACCCTTCAGATAGGTCCAGAGATGGTTCATCGAATAGTGGAGATACTGGCGCTTCCCTGGAGTTGGCTCTTGGGGGAGGGCGTAGGCTACCCGACCTTGACCCAGGTCGAGGGAACGAGGATGATACTAAAGGAGGGCATATATCACCTTGCCACCAAGGACCTTGTTTCCTGGTGGCCCTTTTTGTGCCTGTCCATCCTGTTTTATGGTCTAATTCCTCGCCTAATGTTGTTCCTGTGGGCCAAGTATAGGTTGAGGGTGGAACTTGAAAATCTTGACCTTGGTGAAAGGCGTTTTTTAGAACTTTACAGGCGTCTGACCATGCCCATTGTAGAAACTTGCAGTAGCCAGAGGGAAGAAGAGGGCAGGGAGGAATCCTGCGATCTCCACAAAGAAGATGAAAAGGAGGTTGCAATTAGAGGCCCTGTGGAGCAAGGCCATTTTGATGAAATAGGTGGCAGTGGCTTGTCGAGGGAAAGCCAGGGCGAAAGAATAATCCTTCTCGTGCCACAGGAACTCATGGAGCTTTTTGACCCCGTGGTATTTACCGAGGTGGCAAAAGAGGCGGGGTTTGAGCCTGAGGCCCTAATACCCTTTGATGAAGGGTACCCAGCGGCACAGGAGCAGTGGGGCCAAGGGCTTAAGGAGAAGCTTTCAGGGCATACGGGTGAAAAGGTGAAAATCGTTATCTTGCAGGAGGCCTGGCAGCCGCCACTTGAGGAGTTTTTTGTCTTTTTAAAGGAGATGAAGGAGCTTTTGGCAGATGTTCGCCCTCATCTGGTAATTTTTCTTGTTGGCAGACCAAGCGATGAGAAGGGGTTTGACCCTGCGGACACCCACGATATTGAAGTGTGGACCAACAAGATTGGTCGGCTTTCGTATCCGGATATTTCAGTTACAGGGGTAAATCAGTCATGACGACAAGTCGCAAGGTTCCTGAATTCGTGATAGCAGGGCATCCAAACGAGGGGAAGTCGTCGCTGTTGTCCACCTTGGCAGAGGATGATTCTGTAAAGGTGAGCCCTTACCCAGGTGAGACCAAGAGGTGTAAGGCCTTTCCTGTAAAAATAGATGGGCAAGAGATCATTCGCTTTGTAGATACGCCTGGTTTTCAAAATCCTATGCGTGTCTTGGCCTGGATGCGCAAGTATAAGGGGGCAACTTCCAACATAATCAGGGACTTTATTGCAAGTCATAAGGATGATCCCGTCTTTAGAGATGATTGTGAACTCCTGAGGCCAATGGAGAAGGCCACAGGGATAATCTTTGTTGTGGATGGCTCGAGGCCCCTCAGGCGGGGTGACAAGGCAGAGATGGAGATACTGCGTCTTATTGGAAGGCCCAGGATGGCGGTGATAAATTGCAAGACCGACGATTCCAGATGGCTTTCTTCATGGCAAGAGGAGTTTAGACGCCATTTTAATTCCATTCGAGTCTTCAATTCGTGCAAGGCTGGCTACAGACAACGAATCGAATTGCTTGAAAGTCTGAAGGCCATTGACCAAGAGCTGTCCATCTTGCTGGACTCTGTAATTTCGGCCATCAAGGCAGACTGGGCTGCCAGAAGACAAAAAAGTGCAGAGATAATAGCCTCGATGCTCAAGGACATCTTGGGCTTTCAGAAACAGACTCCAATTTTGCTGCCAGAGCTTGGAGAGGAGGCAGAAAAGAAGCTGGAGGCCAAACTCCTGGAGGAATATCGTTCCTTTGCCAAGAAACGAGAGGCCAAGGCCCATAAGGAGTTGAGGCGAATTTACAAGCACAGGCTCTTGGACAGCGCATTGCCAGAGCATTCTATATTGCAGGAAGATCTCTTCAGCAAGAAGACCTGGCAGTTTCTTGGGTTGTCCAAAAGGCAGCTTGTTATTGCTGGGGCCATCGGTGGGGCCGCAGCCGGGGCCATGGTGGACATTGGGCATGGGGGCCTTTCAATGGGGCTATTTTCAATGGCTGGCGGTTTGATCGGTGGTGTTGGTGCTGCCGTTGGCAGTAAGGAAGTCCTGGCAGGAACCCGGTTGTTGGGTATCCGCCTCGATAAGGAGTCCATAGTTATTGGGCCAGCCAACAACATCCAGCTCCTTTATGTATTGCTTGACAGGGCACTTATGTATTTTTCCCATATAACTGGCTGGTCCCACGGAAGGCGTGACTATGAAAATGCCCACTGTGAGCTGCATGAAAATGGCAAGAGGGGATTTACTTCCGAGTGGTCAATGGAGAGGCGAAGGATTTGTCAGGCCTTTTTCAAGGCTGTTACAGATAAGTCCCAAGACGAAGCCACAATCTTTCAGGCAGAGGTCACATTCGTCGGAATGCTTGAGGATGTCTTGAAGGAAATTGCCGGGTAGGATTTTGTGATTTGGATTTGTTCTAGGGCTTTGGGATGAATCATATGGGGCCGCATGCTTAAAGGAAATTTTCATCAGAAAACTGTTAAATTTTTTTAATGATTAAAAAATTTTTGTTTATTTCCGAAAAGCTTTTTTATGTAAATTTTTTTAGGCATGCGGCCCGGCCAAGGTCAATTATTTTTCTTATTTGATAACGACCCTTGCAATGTTTGAATAGTCACTGCAGCCTGTTTCGTTGCAAGCCTTAACTGCCACATAAAAGGCGGCATTTGGCCACAGTTCAGTTGAATATGTGGTGTTCTGCCCCATATCCACACCGGTAATGTACCCTACATCTGATGGTGCATAAAACAGCTTGTAATGCTGGGCTTCTGGTACCTGGCTCCAGCTAACGGTGACAGACTGACCAGAAACTGACAGTTCCACCTGGGGTGCAGCGAGTTCCTGAACGGGGCCATCAATATACTCAAATGCCCCCATATCAGCTGCAGCGCCCTGTGGGCGGTGAATTCCGTCTAAATCCAGTGCAGATGCACTGGTAGTGTTTGCAGAATCTACGCAGGGGGAGTTAGGCAGGAGGTGAAAGTCCAGATTTTCTACATCTACAAAGAGAGGATCTGCAGAAATATCGTTGGTCCCTGGCTGAAAACCAATATAATTCATGAAGGTATTGCCCCATATGTTGTTGAAATTGTTGCCAGTTACGTATCTGCCGCGTTTGGCGATGATACCCCTTGCGTTGTTGACAATGATATTGTTCTCAATCTTGACAGAAGTTATTGCATCGTCCTGACCGCACCTGATACCAGCAGATA
>JAADCZ010000155.1 GCA_013154175.1 Thermodesulfobacteriota bacterium | reverse complement strand
CTCAAATCAATGAAAATCGGTTGCCTAAGAAGTTCCTTCAGCCTGTGCAAGTCAAGGGAGCGATACTGGTTCCACTCTGTCATGAGCACGACGGCATCGGCATCCTGGCAGGCATCATAGGCATTTTGGGCATACTCGATACCTTCTGGAAGATACTTCTTGGCCTCTTCCATGCCCTGTGGGTCATGGGCCTTGATGTGAGCTCCCTTCTCCATTAGGGCTGGAATTATAGAAATTGAGGGGGCCTCCCGCATATCATCTGTCTCTGGCTTAAAGGTGAGACCAAGAAAGGCTATGGTCTTACCAGTTTCAGAGCCGCCAACCATTTCCCGAATCTTTTTCACCATTCTGGCCTTCTGGGCTGCATTTACCTCCACTGCTGCCTCTACCAAACGGACATTTTCCCCATGTTCCTGTGCAATACGCATGAGGGCCAGGGTGTCCTTGGGGAAACAGGAGCCGCCATAGCCTGGACCTGGATGTAAAAATTTCGGCCCTATACGTTTATCCATGCCTATGGCCTTTGCCAAATCGATAACATCTGCGCCTACTGCCTCGCACACATTTGCGATTTCATTAATGAAGCTGATTTTCATTGCAAGAAATGCATTGGCTGCATATTTGGTAAGTTCCGCAGTCTCAATGGTGGTACAGACTATTGGCGTCTCGATGAGATAAAGGGGCTTGTAGATATCCCGCAGGACTTTCTCGGCCTTTTCGCTATCAACTCCTATCACGACCCTGTCTGGACGCATAAAATCGTTTATCGCAGCGCCTTCACGCAAAAATTCAGGGTTGGAGGCAATGTCGAAATCGGCCTCTGGGTTTGTCTCGCGAATTATACGGGCAACCTGACGGGCAGTACCAACGGGTACGGTGCTCTTATCTATGACAACTGTGTAATCCTTGAGATGGGGGGCTAGCTCCTTTGCCGCCTCGTAAATATATGTCAAATCCGCGTAACCATCACCACGCCTGCTTGTAGGGGTACCAACAGCTATAAAGATGGCATCTGCCTTGGGTACAGCCTCGGAAATGGAAGTAGTAAAGGTTAAACGACCCTCTTCTGAATTTTTCTTAACCAATACATCGAGCCCTGGCTCATATATTGGGATGATTCCGTTGTTCAGCTTTTCAATCTTTTCTTCTATTTTGTCCACACAGGTTACGAAATGTCCAAACTCAGCAAGACACGTCCCAGTAACCAACCCGACATATCCTGTACCAATCATAGTGATGTTCATAACACCATTAACTCCCTATTCATCATTCACTTGCGTAAAAAATCTGGGCACTGAAATGTTCCCCCATAAATGGTCAAGGCTAATAACCGTGGCGGAATATAACCCCTCTTCTAACCAGCTCCTTAACTATCGTCTCGATACATTCATCTATGGGTTGATAGGCTGTATGGAGAACAATGTCCGGATTTTCAGGTTCCTCATAGGGCGCTGAAATACCGGTGTAATTTTTAATCTTGCCCTCACGGGCCTTCTTGTATAGCCCTTTGACGTCACGTTGCTCACACACCTCAAGGGGGCAGTTGCAATATATCTCTATGACATCTTCCGGCCCAATGATGTTCTTGACCCTTTCCCTGTCCTCCTTCAGTGGAGAAATGAATGCCGTAAGGGATATGACTCCAGCATCCAAGAACAGCTTCACCATTTCCGCTATACGCCTTAGGTTTTCTGCCCTGTCCTCCCTGGAGAAACCAAGGTCGCTACACAGTCCGTGGCGCACGTTATCCCCATCGAAAACGTATGTGCGGCACCCCATGAGATGGAGCCTCTCTTCCACGGCATGGGCCAGGGTCGATTTGCCAGAACCAGATAGACCGGTGAACCACAAGTTGATGCTCCTGTGCCCATTCAAGGTCTCCCTTCTGGCCCTGGTAACTGCTGCCTTATGAAAAACCACATTAGGAGATTTATTTTTTTTATTATTCATCTTTTCCATTTGCTGTTGTCCCGTTTTCTATTATTCTTACTTCGTTTTTGAGATATTCCAATTCCTTTTGGAGCTGTTCATACTCCTTCATCTTTCTTTTGAAATAACGTAAAGTAACATTGGCCTTTTCTTCTATACCTTCTGGTGTCAGAATGTATGAGTATGCCCTCTTGTTGTCGGAGTTGTAAAATTCTTCTGCCTTTATAAAGCCCTTTTCTATTAGGGCCTTTAGGGCATAATTTATCTTTCCAAGACTCAAACCCAAGGACGTTGCCATGGCCCTCTGACTCATGGCAGGCTTATTGCTTAACAGTTTTAAAAGTTTATAGCGAAGTACGTCATCCATTTTTGAAACGAATAAAAAAATTTTGGAACCCTTTAACCAACTATGAGTGAAGCTTGATATGTTCACGTGGTGAACAAGTGAAAACCATAATTTGCTCCCTTGAGATTTTCAATTTAATTTTTATAGCTCTTTTAATACAACCACGCATTGTAGATAAGGGTTAAAAGATTGCTCAAAACTAGATTTTGATTAAATTACAGCCTATGAGTAATGAGACAGCAGCACAAAAATCAAATATTAACAGCCCCTTTTTAATCAAGGAAATAGGGGTGATAGTCCTTTTTGGTCTTATTGTATTCGTTTTTGCATCTCTTTTAAGTTACACGCCCACAGACCCAAGCCTGAGTCATCTAGGGGCCCATGAAGTCAAAAACTGGATGGGGCCGGCTGGAGCGGCCTTTGCAGACCTGCTCTTTTCTCTCTTTGGCCTCGCCTCATGGTTGTTGGTGCTACTTTTAGTTGGATGTCTCATTTTTCTCCTCAAAGGCCCCATTTTTGACAAAAGGATGTTCCATCTCCTCTCTGGAGGGGTACTCATCCTCTTGAGCAGTTGCATTCTTTTCTGGCTATGGGAGCCCCACCAGATAAAGGGCGGCATTGTGGGCGCAGCCCTGGCGCAAAGCCTAAGAGACTTGTTTGGTACTGCAGGAGCAGCCCTTTTTGGAACCATGCTCCTAATGATTGGCCTCGTGTTGGCAACCCCGCTTTCCCTTACGACCCAGCTTCAAAGGGTTGCCGGGTTGATCTTCAAGAAGGGGCAAGGGGATGAACGAGACGACCAACAAGAGGATGAAGGGGCAAGACCTCCAAAGGCTGTGAAGAAGGCTGAAAAGAAAAAGGCCGAGGATGAAAAGCCAAATATCGTTGAGCCTGTCATAACCCATAAACAGAAGGCCCAACCCCCAGAGGAGCCTCCTGCAGAGGAGAAAGAGTTTCAGATTACTCCTGTAAAGGGCAACTTTGTGTGTCCGCCCCTGTCATTTTTGCAAGATCCTCCCCAGGAGGAAATAGAGATAGACAAGGAAGCCTATATTGAAAATTCCAAAGTCCTAGAGCAAAAGCTCAAGGATTTCGGGGTTTCCGGTAAGGTTGTGGAAATCTGCCCAGGGCCAGTGGTAACCATGTATGAATTTTCCCCGGCCCCTGGCGTGAAGATCAACAAGGTTGCATCCCTTGCTGATGACTTGGCCCTGGCCCTAAAGACAAGAAGTGTAAGAATTGTCGCTCCCATCCCGGGCAAGGCTGTCATCGGAATCGAGCTTGCCAACCCCAAGAGGCAGACGGTCTATCTGAAACAGATTCTATCCTCTGACGCATTCAAGAAGGGGAAGGGCGAGCTCTTGCTCGCATTGGGTCAGGATATCGTAGGGCAGCCAGTCGTAACGGATCTTGCCCGCATGCCCCACCTCCTTATTGCAGGTGCAACGGGCACAGGAAAGAGTGTGGGCCTGAACAGCATGATATGTTCACTGCTCTACAGGCTGGGCCCAGACACCCTTCGCCTCCTGATGATTGACCCGAAACGTATCGAACTTTCTCTATACGATGGTATCCCACACCTTATCCACCCGGTGGTTTCCGAACCAAAGGAGGCAACCCGTGCCTTGAAGTGGGCCGTCATGGAAATGGAGCGCAGATACCAACTCCTCGAGGAGGCCCATGCGCGCAACATTGCAGGCTACAACAAACAGGCAGATGAACCCCTACCCTATCTCGTGGTAATCATAGATGAGCTCGCGGATCTCATGATGGTTTCCTCCAAGGAGGTGGAGGCCTCCATAGCAAGGCTTGCACAGATGGCCCGTGCAGCAGGCATGCACATCATCATTGCCACCCAGCGGCCTTCTGTGGACGTTCTTACAGGCCTTATCAAGGCCAACTTTCCTGCCAGAATATCCTTCAAGGTCTCTTCCAAGGTTGACTCACGAACCATCTTGGACACAATGGGTGCAGAACGCCTCCTTGGAAACGGAGATATGTTGTTCTTGCCTCCAGGCACATCCAACCTCGAGCGCATCCACGGTGCCTACATTTCAGAGTCAGAGATCTTGAAGATCGTGGAATTCCTCAAGGCACAGGGTGAACCCGACTATGACTTCTCCGTGGTTGAACCCAGCCCAGACGAGCAGGATGCCGGTGGGTCTGACGGAGGCGGTGAATTCTATGATGAAAAGTATGATGAGGCCGTGGAAATTGTGACATCAACTGGCCAGGCCTCCATCTCCGGGCTTCAAAGGCGTCTGCGAGTGGGCTACAACAGGGCGGCGCGGATGATCGAGCAGATGGAGCGAGACGGCATCGTCACGCCCACGGACGGAATGGGCAGAAGACAGGTGATTGCAAGGGGCTATGACGACGTGTGAGCTACTGGCCCCGGCAGGCACCCTTGACAAGCTCAAGATAGCCGTAACCTATGGGGCAGATGCAGTTTATTTTGGAGGACAGGATTTTTGCCTTCGGGCAAAGGCAGGAAATCTGTCTGAGAGGGAGCTGGAAGAGGCAATCGCCTACACCAGGGCGCGAGGCGTAAAATCATACGTAACAGTAAATATATTCGCCAAGAACCAGGATATAGACAAACTCACCAACTACCTAAAATTTCTTGGTAAATTGGGGCCAGACGCCCTAATCGTCAGTGACCCAGGGGTAATTGCCCTCGCCCAGAGGATTACCCCGCACATTCCCCTTCATCTGTCCACCCAGGCCAACACCCTCAACTATGAGGCCGTACGCTTCTGGCAAACAGTAGGCATGAAGCGGGTAAACCTTGCCAGGGAGCTTGGCATCAAAGAGATTGCAACAATAAGACGCCACTGCCCGGAGATGGAACTCGAGGTCTTTGTGCACGGGGCAATCTGCATTGCATATTCTGGCCGTTGCATGCTGAGCCTCTACCTTACAGGGCGCGAGGCCAACAGGGGCAACTGCGCCCATCCATGCCGCTACAAATACGCTGTCCAGGAAGAGAAACGACCTGGAGAGTTTTTCCCAGTTGAAGAGGATGACAGGGGCCTGTACATCTTCAACTCCAGGGATCTCTGCCTCTTGAGACGCATTCCCGAACTCATGGATGTGGGCGTAAACTCCCTCAAGATTGAAGGCCGAATGAAGGGAATTCTTTATCTTGCAACGGTTGTGCGGGTTTATAGGGCGGCCCTGGATGCGGCCTCAAGTGGCAAAAACTGGGAAGATACCGTCGAAGGGCTTTTTGAACAGCTTTGTGAGATATCATCCAGGGGATATACGGAAAATTTCTTTGATGGACCACCTACGAAGAAAGACATGATTTACCAGGGCTACAAGGCGCCCCAAAGCTACATTCCCGTAGGAATCATCCTAAAGGGCGGGCAGCGGCCGGTTATCCGGGCAAACCACGTAATCGAGCCAGGAGACGATCTCGAATATATGGCAAGGGATCTTAGAGACAGAAACTTCACTGTAGTTACAATAACCGATGCCTCGACAGGCCGCCCCCTTGAAAAGACCATTGGGGGCGAAACCGTCCAGATAGAGACTTCCCCTGCAATAAACTTTGAAGAATATGCACTTATCCGAAGAAAAAACCCCCAAAGGGCAGACTAGAAAAAGCTCTGCAACATCCCTTAAAAAATACAACCTCGATATACTTCAGCCCCTTGAGGGCTACCGTTTTTCTGTTGATGCCCTCCTTTTGGCAGAATTTGCACGGGTGAAAAAGAGGGAAAGACTAATAGAGCTGGGGGCAGGATGCGGGGTCATCTCCATGGTGCTTGCCAGGCGATTTCCAGAGGCCTCCATCATGGCCGTCGAGATCCAGGAAGAGCTCTTCCAACT
>JAADCZ010000027.1 GCA_013154175.1 Thermodesulfobacteriota bacterium | reverse complement strand
ACCTTCGAAACTGTTCCTGGCACACCTCTTCCAAGTGCTCCATGTTTTTGGCTATTTCAGACAGCCTTATCCGAAGTTTGCCAATTTCAGCCTCGATGCCAGAAAGAAGCTTCTGGGTTTCAGACTTTTTTCTCTCGATTACGAGGCGTTTCTCCCTAAGCCCTTCAATCTCTTCCTCAATGGCGCGCAGCTCACCAGAAAGCCCTTCCCTGGCCTCTCTTAGCTCCTTGGCCCTTTGCCTTGCCCTTTCAAGTTCGTCACTAACCGAGGCCTGTTTTTCACTAAGCTCCTTAAGCTGCCTCTTCTTTTGCCCAATGGTCTCTTTGGCACGACAGATGGAACCTTCAAGACGCCCAAGCTCCTTTTCTGCATTTCGAAGCTGGCCCTTTATCTCCTGCTCCTTCAACATGAGCCTGTTTCGCTCCCTTTGAAACTCCTTGAGCTCAAGCTCCTTGCGACCATATTCTGCATCCACGTCTTGAAGCAGCCTTTTAAGGTTCTGCTCCTCCTTTTCTGCATCAACAAGACTTTGCTCGAGGCGTTCTATCTCTGGCAATATGGAGTGATACTCATCCTGCATCTCCTCCTGCTCAAAAAGCATGAGCTCTATCCTGTCCTCCACCCCTTCTAGACGCGACCTTGCCTTAAGAAGTGACTTCTCAAGACTCTTTTTCCGCCCTTCAAGTCCATTTATCTTGCCGGAAAGTCGTGAAACCTCTGCCTCGAGCCCCTTTCTTTCAGAGTGTAACTGCGCCTCCCTTTGCCCAACATCATCCAAGAGGGCCCTTAGTTTCTCAAGGTTTCCTTCAAGCCTCCGAAGCTCCTTTTTTCGATAGATGATTCCAGACTCGCCACTGTCTATGGAAACATGGCGAAGCTCGCCCCAGGGAGTGTAGAGAAAGCCGTCGCGGGATAAGAAAAAATAATCTCCCTTTTCCCCCTGCCCTGCCCCTTCCACAGATTCCATGAGCCTTTCAAGACAATCCACCACCTTCCACCTGTTGAGTATGCCCCTGACACACCGGGCCACTGTCTCCTCACCGTGCACCTTGCTTCCAAGGATTACTTCCCCCTTATTTTCTTCCCTTTGGCTACCTGCTGGTTCTGGCGCAATATTCCACCCCAGTAGAAACCCTATGCCCCGAAGGTCTTTCTGCCCCTTTCTGACATTTTCAAGAACGTCCAGCACCACCTGCCTTTCTTCAACCACAAGTGCCTGCAAGGTCACTCCAAGGGCCACTTCGACAAGGTCCTCAAAGCCATCCTCAACCTCTATGACATCTGCCACGAGCCTTGCCCTTTGGCCAAGCTCTTTTCTCAACCGCCTGGTTCCATCACTCAGCCCTGTGCCCTCTTGCTCCAGCCTCGAAAGGGCCTTGAAACGGGCCTCTTCCTGGGAATATTGGGCAGAAAGAGAGGCCTTTTCCCCTTGAAGCGCCTTTATCTCCTCTTGAAGGCTCAAAAGTGTCTGCCTTTTTGCCTCCTGCATCTCAACTAACTGTTTCAGCTCATTTTCGCAGTTGGCAAGCTGTTCTTCAAACCCCTTGAGCTCTTTGGTCAACCTTGCCCTTTCCTCCTCGAGCTCTTCCCTTTTTTGGCTCATGCGCTCGAGACGAAATTCGAGATTCTCTTTCTTTTCCCTCAGGGATGAAAGCTTTTCAAAAATGGCCGCCCTCTTAGAGGCAGTCACGACAAATTCATCCTTTATCTCCTCACGCCTTTCCTTGAGCTTGGTAAGGGCCTCTTCGCGCCTTTTAAACTCCTCCTCACTCGAGGAAATTTGCTGTCGCACCTTTTCAAGGGCCTCCTTAGCATCTTCTATCTCTGCCTTGCATCGGCTGATGGCCCTGTTGAGCCCGCTGATACTTCCCTCGAGCCTGGCAATTTCCTCTCTTACGGCCTCCTCCTGCTGACGCAGCAGGGCAAGTTCCCTTTCAAGGCGCGATTTGAGCTGAAAGGCGGCCTCTTCCTCGTCCTTTATTGCCTCCTCCCTTTGCCTGAGCTCCTTCTGTTTGGAAAAGAGTTTTTCTAGTTCGAGATCGAGCCCGGAAAGCTCCATGACCAGGGCAGACAGCTCCGCCTCCACCCCTGCCTTTTTCTGTTCCTTTTCCCTGAGACTGTTTCTGAGTATTCCCTCTTCACTTTGAAGACTAGTAGCCCTAGCCTTTAGGATCAAAAGGCCCAGCCTGTCCTCCTCCTTTCGAAGCTCCATGTACTTTTCTGCCTTGGCGGCCTGTCTCTTGAGGGCGTTTCTTTGCCTCTTCACCTCGGCAATCACGTCTTCGAGCCTGTCCAGATTCTCAAGGGTGGTCTTCATCCGGGACAGGGCCTGCATGCGTCTTTCGCGGTACCTGGCGATTCCTGCAGCCTCCTCCACCATTGCCCTTCGTTCCTCTGGCGTCATGGTGACAAATTGCCCTACCCTGCCCTGATCTATTATGGAATAGGCCCTGGCCCCTGTTCCCGTATCCAAAAAGAGGTATCTTATCTCCTTTAGCCTGCACACCTTGCCATTCAAGAGAAACTTGGAGGCACCGTCCCGAAAGAGTATCCGCTCTATCTCTATCTCTGACAGATCCTTTAGCTCCGGCGGGGCCATGTCCTGACACTGGTCGAGCTTCAGCTTCACCCGTGCGGCATCAGGGGCAAACTTTGAATTGCCGCTAAATATCAGGTCCTCCATGCGCTCGGCCCTCAGCATCCTTGGGTTTTGCTCCCCAAGCACCCACCTGATGGCATCCACTATGTTTGACTTGCCAGAGCCGTTTGGCCCAACTATGGCACTCACACCGTGGGAAAATTTGATGACTGTACGACGTGGAAAGGATTTAAAACCCGATAAGACGAGGCTCTTGAGTCTCATGTCTTCCTAGTTACCTGGCCCCCTGGAGCCCTTCGAGCATCCTTTAAAATCAACTGCAGACTCTTTTTTCCGTTCCATTCATTGACGCTTGGGCTGAATGCCACCTCCATCTCATGCCAGGCAAGATCGAGAAGTGATCCATGCCCCCATGCCAAAAGACTCACTGTTGTGGGTGCAACGCTTCCATTCACCGGGCTTATCAAGAGCTTGAGATGATTCTTACCAACAACCCTTGCCTCCCTGACGGAAAAATTGCGAGTGGAAAAGACTGGCTCCTGGTAGCCAGGCCCAAAGGGCTCGAGCCACTCCATGCACTTGACATACCTGGGGGTGACGAGCTCCTCCATGCTCACTTCCATATCGAGCTCGAGGACACAAGGCGTCGCCTTCTCTAGTGCCTGGGCCTGCACCGCCTCTTCGAAACGTCTTTGAAATTCCTCTATGTTATCGAGGGGCATCTTGAGCCCTGCAGCCGTTCGGTGACCTCCGAATCTGAGGAACAGGTCCTGGCAGGCGGATATTGCCGAAAAAAGATCTATCTCGTCGGGAGACCTCCCAGAGCCGGCAAGAAACCCGCCTTCATCCAGGGCCAAAAGGATGACAGGGCATTTTGCTTGCTCAACCACCTTTGAGGCCACAAGCCCCAGTATGCCCTTTTTCCATGTGTCGCTGTAAAAGACATGGGCACACCTGTCACCACTTGTCTTGAGCATGTCCAGAACCTGGGAAAGAAGCCTTCTTTCAAGTTTTTGTCTGGCCTGATTAAAGCCCTCGAGCTCAGAGGCAAGCCTTGATGCCTCCTTTTCGTCTTGGCAGGTGAGCAACTCAAAGGCCGTCATTGCATGGTGCATTCTGCCTGCTGCATTGAGCCTCGGCCCGATTCTGAAACCAATGTCTGTACAATTTATTTTGCCCGAGACCCCGGCAGAAGCCATTATGGCCTTCAGCCCAGGGCCTGGCGCACGAGACAGGACCTCTAGCCCTGCCTTGACCATGACCCTGTTTTCCCTGTAAAGGGGCATCATGTCTGCCACTGTGCCCACGGCAACGAGCCCAAGGTACTTCTTGAGGTTTGGTGCACCACTCTTGGAAAAGCGCCCCCTTTCAATGAGCCTGCGCCTTAGAGCCCAGGAAAGATAAAAAGCAACCCCCACCCCTGAAAGCTCTTTGAATGGAAAGGGGCAATCCTTTCTCTTGGGATTTACCCTGGCAATGGCCTGGGGCATTTCCTCCAGGGGCTGATGGTGGTCGGTAATGATGAGCTCGAGCCCCTTGGATGAAAGGTAGGCTGCCTCCTGGACATTGGTGATACCGCAGTCAACGCTTACGATGAGGCTGCAACCTGAAGAGGCGAGCTGGTCGATGCCCTGTTCATTGAGCCCGTAGCCATCCTTTTCCCTGTGGGGAATGTACACCTCAGATTTTGCACCAATCTCTTTCAGGAATAGATAAAGAAGGGCGGCAGCCGTAACTCCATCCGCGTCAAAATCGCCAAAGATGCCAATCTTCTCCCCGGTTGTGACAGCAGTGGCAAGCCTGTCCACAGCCTTGTCCATATCCTTCATGACAAAGGGGTCGGTGAGGCTTGAAAGAGAGGAATGAAGATGATCCTCAATGGACTGCCTGGTGCATAGCCCCCGGTTTACCAAAAAGGCTGTAATGCTTCTTGGAAGGTCCAAGGAATTTGCCAAGGACGAGATGAGCTTTTCTTTTGGCTTCCTAAAAGACCAGGGGCGATTTAGTATGAGGGATGACATGGCGCAAAACTAATAGGCGGCAAAATCTATGTCAATCAAGACATTGAACCTGAAAATTACCCCGTCAAAGGTCTTCCTGCTAAGGTTTATACTGGAGGGCTACGACAATATGTTCGTGCTCACCACTGTTGACAAACAAAGCGGTGTGGTGGAGATTCAATACTGTGAATCCGCCTATGATCAGCTCTGCACAATCTTGGATGAAATCGGAAATGAAATCGGCCTTGAAAAAAGCTGGCCCTAAGATCCTTTTGTGCATTGTCCTTTGCTGTCTGGGCACCTGCGGCCCAATCTCGCCACGGCCAGCCTTGAGCGGGCAGGCATCTCCCTTCACTCTAGAGGATTGCGTTTCCATTGCCCTTGAGAACAACCTCAAAATAGTTCAAAAACAATACGAACAGCAGGCAAGGGCCTATGCGAAAAAGGCGACATTCAAGGAGATGCTTCCAAGCCTTTCCACCAACTACTCCTATACTGGGCGCCGGGATGCGGCAACCATAGTCATATTTGGCAGAACCACAACCATCTATGGCCATGATGAATACAAGTGGGACGTCACCCTGAAACAACCCATTTTTTACGGAGGGCTCTTGTGGAACCGGTACAAAAAGGCGCACATCGATGTGGATCTTGCCTCCCTTGCCCTCTTCGGAGCCAAAAATGAAATCATCAAGCAGACAAAGGTGGCGTACTATCAGGTGGTAAAATCCAAGATGCTTCTAAGGGAGGCAAAGGCACAGCTTACCCGATTGAGGGCCCAGTATGAAACCGTAAAGGCCTTCTATGAGGCATCCCTGCGGCCAAAGACGGATCTGCTTCAAAGCAAGGTGCAGCTCAAACAGGGCGAGCTCGCACTTATCACTGCAAGACACCAGTATGATCTTGCCAAAAACAGGCTAAACCTCCTCATGAGACGCTCCCTCGAGGCTCCCCTCGTCATCGATGAAGAGGTTAATCCAGAGGTCTCCTGCCCTCCCATTGAAAGACTTTACCAGCTTGCAACTGAAAACCGCCCTGAAATCCGCCAGGCGAGGCTTTCTGTGGAAAGGGCCCGGCGAGACATCCAGATAGCATCATCCGGCTTCTGGCCAAGGGTGGATCTGACAGCCTCTTACACCAAGGACGGCGTCACCCCCGATGTATCAGACAACCCCTACGGCGACCATGAAAATGCACTGGTATTGCTCAATGCCTCTTGGGAATTCTTTGCATGGGGAAAAAGCATGGACAAGGTGGCTGCAGCCAAGAGGCAACTAGAGGCAGCAAAGGCTCAACTACAGGATGTCATAGATCATGTTAGACTTGAGGTAAAAAATGCTTATCTTTTGTTTCATGATGCAAAGGAGGGGATAAAGGTAGCAAGATCCGCCCTCGATAGCGCCAAGGAGGACTATGAACTCAATGTGAGCCGCTACAAGAACCAGCTTGCATCCAACACAGACGTACTCGATGCACAAAGCCGGCTCACCAAAGCAAGGAGCGACTACATATCGGCTGTGGCCTCAGAGCTTACGGCCTTGGCCAATATAGAATACGCCATAGGCAGGGAGCTAGACAAATGTATGAAATAAAGGAAGTAAAAACTACCCCGTTCAAAGACCAGAAACCAGGAACATCGGGCCTTAGAAAGCCTGTAACCGCCTTTCAACAACCCCACTATCTGGAAAACTTCATACAATCTATCTTCAACTCCATGAAAGGTGGCCCAAGGGGTAAAAGTCTGGTCCTTGGCGGAGATGGCCGCTATTACAACAAAAGGGCAATACAAATCATAATCAAGATGGCCGCAGCCAATGGAGTTCGAAAATTGATGGTGGGAAGAGACGGATTTCTTTCCACCCCTGCTGTTTCAAATATCATTAGGAAATACAAACTTGACGGGGGCATAATCCTTTCTGCAAGCCATAATCCAGGTGGGCCTGATGGAGACTTTGGCGTAAAGTTTAATATAGAAAATGGCGGCCCTGCCCCAGAGAAGGTTACCAATGAAATCTACCAGCAGAGCCTTAGAATCGAGCGCTATCTCATAGCTGAGGGGCCGGATATCGATATCAGTCGAGACGGTGTAGAGATAAAGATTCTAGACACCACAGTAAAAATTATTGATCCGGTTACCGACTATGCGGATCTCATGGAGGAGCTCTTTGACTTTTCCAAAATCAGGGCTCTTCTGGATTCGGGCTTTACCATGTGTTACGACGCCCTCCATGCCATAACAGGAATCTATGCAAGGGAAATATTTGTCAACCGCCTGGGTGCCCCGGAAGAAAGCCTTAGAAACTGTGACCCCCTCCCCGACTTTGGCGGGGGGCATCCTGACCCAAACCTCAAATATGCAGCAGGCCTCGTGGAGCTCATGTTTTCCCAAGATGCCCCAGATTTTGGGGCTGCCTCTGATGGCGATGGCGACAGAAACATGATCCTTGGACGACACTTTTTCGTCACTCCAAGTGACAGTCTGGCCATACTTGCTGCCAATGCCAGATTGGCCCCTAGGTACAAAGATGGACTAAAGGGTGTAGCCAGATCCATGCCCACAAGCCGTGCAGTGGACCAAGTTGCCCAGGAACTTGGTTTACCATGCTATGAGACACCGACTGGCTGGAAATTCTTTGGCAACCTCCTGGATGCAGGAATGATAACCCTTTGTGGAGAGGAGAGCTTTGGCACAGGCTCCGACCACATCAGGGAAAAGGATGGCATCTGGGCCATACTCTTTTGGCTGAATATACTTGCCGAAAAGAGGACTTCAGTGGCGGAGCTTGTCCGAAAACACTGGATGAGCCACGGGCGCAACTACTACACCAGACACGACTACGAGGAAGTTGAACGAGAAGGCGCCCAGGATCTCATGAAAGACCTCGATAGAAGGCTTCCGGAGCTTAAAGGTCAAACCCTGGCTGGAAGAACAGTGATACTCGCTGACAACTTCTGTTATAAGGATCCGGTTGATGGCTCAAAAAGTTGCAACCAGGGCATAAGGATTGGGTTTGACGACAACTCCCGGATCGTGTACCGCCTCTCTGGTACAGGCACTAAGGGCGCCACCATTCGTATCTACATAGAGGGTTATACCAACGCGCCAGAGCTGTTGGATGAAGACACGCAGGAGTTTCTTTCCGACCTGATAAGGCTTTCCAGATCCATTAGTCGCATAAAAGAACATATCGGCCGGGAAGAACCCACTGTTATTACCTAACTGTCTTTCTGTCTCTTCCGCGCTAGTCCAGGCCAAGTTCGGCCATGATATCCTCGACGTCGGCTTCCGGGGCGGCTTCTGCCTTTTCCTTTCCAGATATGCCCTTTTCTAGCACGTCGTCTATGTGCTCCTGAATGTCTGCCGATTCACCAGCCTCCTTTGGTTCCAGACAAATGAACTCTGTCTTTTCCAGATTCATCTCCACATAGAATGGGTTGGAGTCGTCTGTGCGAAAGGCGATCTTTCTACAGTCATGGCCATCTAGCATGGTTGCCACTGAAAGGGTAATGGCAGAGGAAATGGTTATTGCCTTTGGCTGATTGTTATTGGCAGAAAGTCCGTACTTGGTCTCTATCTTCTGTCTGGCCTTGCCAATGACCTGATTGATTATCTCGCCAACGTAGTTTACGACTTCATCTGATTCAAAATCGTTTGAAATCTCCTCGTCTGGCAGCCCCATGTATGCCATTGCCTTTTTGTAGATCTCCAGCGAGGCCTCCTTTGAGAAATTCATGATGAAAAGCCCAGAATAGTCACCATTGAATTGCACGAAACAGCCAAGATCCGGCTTCAGGCTAATGGAAGGAACGTCCTGGATGGTTGGAGCATAGGAGACCGACATGCCTGTGGATGCGTCTATGACCTCCTTGACTGCCGAACAGAAAATCTTTGCAACCTTGTCAACGGTTTTGAGTGAGTGCTGCTGCATTTGTTACCCCCGAGTCTTTTTTCTGAGGCGACAGCAGTTAACTTCACTACCAGTGGTGTTACTGATTGGAATCGGTGTCCTCGTGGAACGCAACTTCCTCAGTATCTGCCTCCCACCGCCGCCTTTCATTCAAATAACCAAACCCCAGGGCAGTGGCCGCGCCTAGAAACAGGCCCATAAAACCCGCCAGTACCCACAGGGAAGAGCTACAATTGCCATCTTGTGGTGCATCGAGCTCTTTATGACAATATCGGCAAATCAAGGCGTCTTTCTTAATGCGTTCCTTGCAATAGGGACAAATTTTTCCAAACATGGCCTACCTCCTCGAAAATGAAAAATAAAGACGGGACTACCTCGAACAAACCCCTACCTCACCTTTGTACCATATGTAACCATCTTTGTATGCCAGTTTGATGGGATGAATCTCCACTCCCCTTTCCCTTGCCTCATAAAGGGCCCTGTGAAATTCAGGGTCAGTGGCCTTGTTGGCATCGAAACAGCTTACTGTCTGACAAAAGATCAAGAAAAGTACGGCAGCCCTTTTGTCCGCATCAACCAGCCTGATGAGCTCCTGCAGGTGTCTCGTGCCTCTCTTTGTGGGGGCATCAGGGAAAAGGGCCTTACCGCCCTGCTCGAGGGTGCAGCCCTTGACTTCAATGTATATTGGTTGAGTGGCGGAATCTTCCTTCAAGTTTATTACAAAATCCAGCCGGCTCTCTCCCACCTTCACCTCTGGTCGAATATCACTGGCTGGTCCAAAGGGTGAAAGCTCTTCATCTGCAAGGATCAGGGAGGCTATCTTTGAATGAAATCCTGAATTGACGAGTATCCAGTCATCCCCTTGCCCCTTTGCTGCAATAAGGTCCCACTTTGTCTTTCTGTCAGGATTCGAGGCCTTTCTGACAAGAACCTCGTTGCCTTTAAAGAGGAGCTCCCTTAGCCTTCCAGGATCCCTGACATGGACCTTCAACTGGGAACCTGTTTCTGGATCCTGGCAGATACCAAGAAAACGGTTTGGTCGCTTTAGGAAAATGGCCCTTTTGTCCCAGGGGATTTCAAGCAGCCTTTTCTCTTGCCCTTTTCTTTTCCTCTGCATCCGAAGGCCTTATATAAAGTGGCACAAGGGTTAAAGGGTCGTCAGGGGCCATGCCCGCTGAAAGCCTCTTGCCAGCAAGGACACCGCAAAGGGCTGGCCTGGGATACCAGAAGCACTCAGGGGCAAACCTTGCCCTTTTGCCCAAAAAGGATTCAAGCAGCTCACCATAAGCAGACAGACCACTTCCCAGAAAGAGCACCTCGGCCCCTGGGGGAATCTTTTCAGGAAGCTCCTGGGGGTAAAGCATCATGTAGTCTGAAATTCTATCAAGTGAGCCTGATTCGCACTGGTAAATTGCGCAGTAAAGCTGGCTGCGCCTTGCATCAATCACAGGGCAAATGAGGGCTTTAGAGCTCAGTACGCCCTGGTAAGCCAGGATATCCAGGGTGGGGATGCCCACAAGAGATGCACCTGTGGCACGACAGAGCCCCTTGGCAGTGGCAAGGCCTATGCGCAGTCCAGTAAAGCTTCCAGGGCCAAGGCCTACGGAAACGGAATCTAGATCCTGCCAGCCAAGCCCTGACTCTTCGAGCACATAGGAAATGGATCTTAGGAGGCGTTTGGAATATGTCTTTCTGGAAAGGGCCGAAACCTCGGCGATAACGGTTTCGCCATCTACCAGGGCCACACCTCCGTGAGGGCTTGATGTCTCGATTGCCGCAACTACCATGACAACTAGGGCTTCGGAACGGCAGGTATCAGACCAAGCAGCCTTGCAATGTCATTATAGAAGACAAGGAGCATCAGGGAGCCAAGGATGAGAAGGCCAATCTGCTGGGCAAGTTGCATCTGTCTCTGGCTGAGGGGGCTCCCCTTTATGGCCTCTATGGCGAAGAAAAAGAGGTGGCCACCATCCAGCACCGGAATGGGCAGGAGGTTGAGGATGCCCAGGTTCACACTCAATACGGCCATGAAGTAGAACAGGTTCAAAAGCCCCTGCTGGGCCTCCTGACCTGCCATCTGGGCAATCATGATTGGCCCGCCAAGGGTTGAAAGGGGCACAACCCTTTCAATTATCTTTACGAACCCCTCCCAGGTAAGTTTTGTCACCTGCCACGTCCGCTGAAAGGACATGACGAAGGCCCTGATGGGATTGACCTTTTCTATTTTTATCTTGCCAGATGCAGTTACTCCAATGAGGGGAACCTTGACCTCTTCACCAAAGATATTCTTGACTGTACTTATCTCTGGCGTGACATAGACATCCAATATCTTGTCTCCCCTTTTTATGCGAAGGTGCAGCTTTTCCTTGTGACTGCTCTTTATGTATTTGGATACATCCTCCCAGCTCTTTACCTCCATGCCATCCACTGCAACGAATACGTCCCCCTTCTGGAGCCCTGCCCTGGCTGCCGGGGAATCTGGACGAACCGAGCCTATCTCTGGAAGAAGAATTGGGTTTCCATAGATTAGAAGTATGAAGAAAAAGATTATCTGGGCAAGAAGAAAATTTGCAAAGGGGCCTGCAGCCACAACGAGGGCCCGCTGGTAAACTGGCCTGTGGGAAAAGGAGAGATGACGTTCCTCAGGTGGTACCTCTTCATTTGGAAGCTCTCCCAACATCTTTACAAAGCCACCAAGTGGGATGGCAGAGATGCAATAGTCGGTGCCATTTCGCACAAAACCCCAAAGTCTTGGCCCAAAACCGATGGAGAACTTCAGCACCCGTATTCCAAAGAGCCTGGCCACTGTGAAATGGCCCAACTCGTGAAAAAAGATGAGTCCACTAAGAACCAGTAAAAAAGACCATAAGGTTGTCATATTAGTTGCCTCAATCTAGAAGTCCCGCCTCTTCCTGGGCCTTGAGACGGGCCAGGGCATCTGCCCTAAGAACGTCATCCAGGCTTGCCATTTCCTGACCGCCAACATCATGCAAAACCTTGGAAATAACCTCTGGAATCTTCAAGTATGGTATGCGGCCAGTAAGAAAGGCCTCAACTGCCACCTCGTTTGCGGCATTTAGTACAGTAGTAGCAGTTCCTCCCATCTTCAGGGCCTCAAAGGCAAGGCCAAGGCATGGGAATTTATCCATCTGCGGGGCCTCAAAGGTTAGAGGACCACAGTTGACAAGGTCCAGGGATGGAAGATCGAGTTCCATCCTGTCGGGCCAATAGAGGGCGTAGGAAATTGGCACCCGCATATCAGGGATGCCAAGCTGAGCTATGACCGAGCCGTCGATATACTCCACCATTGAATGAACGATGGATTGAGGGTGTACGACAACGTCTATCTTTTCAGGTTCCACACCAAAAAGCCAGCGTGCCTCAATTACCTCGAGGCCCTTATTCATGAGTGTGGAGGAGTCAACCGAGATCTTGGCCCCCATGGACCAGTTTGGATGGGCAATGGCCTCTTCTGGGGTGATATTTTCAAGCTCTTCCCTGGCCTTGTTCCTGAAGGGGCCACCGGAGGCCGTAAGGATTATCCGTTTAATCATGGAATCGCGATAACCCTGAAGGCACTGAAAAATGGCAGAATGTTCGCTGTCTATTGGAAGTAGGTTGACCCTGTGTTCCTCCACGAGGCGCATTACCAGGGGCCCTGCTGCCACGAGGGTCTCCTTGTTGGCCAAGGCCACATCCTTGCCGGCCTCTATGGCCGTAACAGTGGGAATGAGCCCTGCAGCACCCACCATGGATGACACCACTAGATCGGCACTGGCCATTGAGGCAAGCTCGTTGTAGCCCTCCTTGCTCCAAAGGATCTTGACGTCTCTACCTGAAACCATGGGCTCAAGTTCCTGGGCCAGCTCCTTGGACATGACAGCCACTTTCCTCGGCCTAAATTCCTCGATCTGCTTGGCAAGGAGCTCTATGTTACGACCAGCACCAAGACCAACTATTTCCAGCCTCCCCTGGGACTTTCTTACGATATCCGCAACGCTTTTCCCAATGGAGCCCGTTGACCCAAGGACGACTATTCGTTTGACGTCATTCATGATGAAACCTTTTACCCAAGATAGAAGTTGCCTTCGCTCAAATACACCACCCAAAAGAGGACGGGACCGGCCAGGAGCAGGGCATCGACCCTGTCGAAAACACCGCCGTGGCCAGGAAGTAGTGTGCCAGAATCCTTAAATCCACATGCCCTCTTTATTACAGATTCAACGAGGTCCCCAAGCTGACTCACAAGGGCCAGAAGGATGGCCAGGGGTACCAGGAGTCTCAGGTCAAAAAAGTTGAAAAAGAGCGCCCAAGCAAAAAACGCCCCAAGGGCACTGAAGAAAAGCCCGCCTGCTGCACCCTCTACGGTCTTTCCCTTGCTTATGGCAGGGCACAGTTTTCTCTTGCCAAAGGTCTTACCTATGTAATAGGCACCGGTGTCTGCTGCAAAAACCACTATCAGGAGGAAGAAAATCCACCTGCGGCCATAGGGAAAATACCTGATGAGGGCTATTAGAGATGAGCACAAGCCTATGTAGCTGGCCCCAAATGCAAAAGACGTAAGCGATACAAAGGGCTTTTCAAAGGTGTTGTAAAAGAAAATGGTAATAAAGGCAGAGAAGAAAAATATTATGAAAATTCCAAGGAGAACATAGACCTCTTGCTGAAAATATATGGCCAGAACAAGGGGAATGAGCCCCAGCAAGACACCTGCTGCCTGGAGCAGGCTCCGCTTGGGAAAGACCATCTTGTAGTATTCCCCAAGGCATAACAGTGACACCAAAAGTATTAGGATGTTGAAAAACGGCTTTCCACCCCAGACTAAGCCAGAAAGGATTACTGGGAGGAGTACCAGGGCTGTCAGGACTCGTTGCCTGTGCATCTTAAAAGTATCTGCTCGCTGGTCTTTCCAAAACGGCGCTCACGGCCAGAAAAATCGTGCAAGGCCTTCATGAGCTCGTTTCTGTCAAAGTCAGGCCATAGGGTTTCGGTCATGTAGAATTCACTGTAGGCAGCCTGGTACAAAAGAAAGTTGCTGAGACGCTGCTCGCCACTGGTACGGATTATGAGGTCTGGGTCAGGAATGTCTGCGGTGTAGAGGAATGAGGCGAAGAGCTCCTCATCCACCTGGGCTGGATCGAGCTCTCCAGAGACGCACTTTTGAGCTATCTTTCTTGCGGCCTCCACAATCTCGCTGCGGCTGCCATAGCTTAATGCCAATATGAGCTGCATCTCATAGTTGGCAGCAGTCTTCTCCATTGTCTCAAATAGGAGCCTCCTCACCTTTGGAGGCAGCCTGTGAAGTTCCCCAATGGCCCGAAGGCGAATCTTGTTTCCTAGAAGTTCGTCTACCTCGCGCTGGAGATAATCGTAAAGGAGATTCATCAGGGCCTCTACCTCTTCCCTGGGTCTAGACCAATTCTCCTTGGAAAAGGCATAGAGGGTGAGATAGGGGATATTCAGTTCGCGGACTGCAGTGACGATCTCCTTAACTGCCTTGGCCCCCTGTCTGTGGCCCATGATCCTGGGCATGAACCGACGTTTAGCCCACCTGCCATTGCCATCCATAATGATGGCCAAGTGCCTTGGCAGCTTCTTGGGCTTGTCTTTGTTGGTCATGGGCCCTGTCATGGGGTTTAGAACTCCATTATTTCCTTCTCTTTCTTTGCCAGAATTTCATCCACCTTCTTTATGTGGCTGTCTGTAATCTTCTGGACCTCGTCCTGCAGCTTGTACATTTCGTCTTCAGAAATGGCCTTGTCCTTTTTCTGGGCCTTGAGCTTTTCAATGGCATCCCTGCGGACGTTTCTGATGGCTACTCTACAGTCCTCGGCCATTTTCTTGATGAGCTTTACAAGGTCCTTCCTTCTTTCTTCAGTCAGGGGAGGAACGCTCACCCTAATTATCTTTCCATCATTGGAAGGCGTCAAACCCAGATCAGAGCCAAGAATGGCCTTTTCTATGTCTCCAAGGATATTGTTATCCCAAGGCTGAACTGTTATGAGCCTGCTTTCCGGTACCGATATGGATGCAACCTGATTGAGCGGCATGGAGGTTCCATAATAGTCAACAGTTATGCCTTCCAGCAGGGCGGCAGAGGCCCTACCTGTGCGAACATGGGACAATTCTTTCTCAAAGGCGGCGATGGCCTTATCCATCCTTCTATCTGCGTCTTTTATTACCTGATTGCTCATTTTCCACCTCCTTGGAACAGGAACATTAATCGGCGACTATGAGGCTTCCGATGTCTTCTCCGGCAACTGCCTTGAGAATGTTCCCTTCCTTCAGCATGTTGAAGACCATAACAGGCAGCCCTGCATCCTTGGCAAGGGCAATTGCAGCACCATCCATGACCCTGAGGCCGCGTTCAAGCACCTCAGAGTAGGTAATGCGAGGAATTCGCTTGGCGTCCTGGTTCTCGTAAGGATCTTTGTCGTAGACGCCGTCGACTCTTGTGGCCTTGAAGAGGATCTCAGCCTCTATTTCCAGGGCACGCAGGGCAGCTGCTGTATCTGTGGTGAAAAAGGGGTTACCCGTACCTGCTGCAAAGATGACCACCCTTCCGCGTTCAAGGTGTTTTATGGCCCTGGCCCTGACAAAGGTCTCTGCCATGCGGCCCACCTCAATGGCAGAGAGGACCCTGGCGGGCACCCCCTTTCTTTCGAGGGCGTCTTGAAGGGCCAGGCTGTTGATGACTGTGGCCAGCATGCCCATCTGATCGGCCGAGGCCCTGTTCATGCCCGAGGCTGCACCGGAGACCCCTCTGAAGATGTTTCCACCACCGACAACAAGACCCAGCTGAACCCCTTGGTCCCTGGCCTTGGAAAGCTCTACCACCACCTTGTCCATGAAGTCGGGGCTTATACCGTAGGGCTGATCCCCCATAAGGGCCTCGCCACTAAGTTTTAGGAGAACCCTTTTGTACTTGGCCGACATTTTACCCTACTTTTCTCCGACCTGATAACGTACAAAACGCCTAATGGAAATGTTCTCACCCATTTTGGCAATGAGTTCGTTGAGCAGGTCCTGAATTGTCAGGTCAGGATTCTTGACATAGGGCTGATCCAATAGACAAATCTCTTTGAGAAACTTCTCTATCCTGCCCTCTACTATCTTATCAACTATATGTTCTGGTTTGCCAGATTCAAGGGCCTGCTGCTTGTAAATCTCCCTCTCCTTTTCCAGAACATCCTGAGGAGCCTCCTCCCTGCGGATACACAGAGGGTTGGTGGCTGCTATGTGCATGGCGACATTCCTGGCAAACTCTATGAACTGGTCTGTCTTTGCCACAAAGTCTGTCTCGCAGTTCACCTCCACCATGACACCCAGCTTGTTTCCTGCATGTATGTAGCTCTGTACGACACCTTCAGTCGTGGCCCTGCCTGATCTCTTGGCTGCCACTGCCAATCCCTTCTGGCGCAGATAGTCCACAGCCTTGTCCATGTCTCCACCACATTCCTGAAGGGCCTTCTTACAATCCATCATGCCGGCATTGGTCCTGTCTCTGAGTTCCTTGACCATTGCAGCAGTTATCTCAGCCATGATATTTGACCTCCATTTTATAAAGTTGAAAAGCCACACGGCATCCAGGGCCAGTGTGGGCATAAATGCACCGCGAAATGCGGCACAACATTTATTAATAATTCGCTAAGAAAAAGGACTAAGCGGTAGTTTCCTGCACCTTTTCCTGAGGAGCCGCTTCTGGAGCCTTAGCCGCTGGTTCAGCCTGAGTTGCAGTCTGCTCGGCATCGGCTGCTGCCTGCTCAGCCTTCTCTTCTTCTACTTCCTTGTCGGTCTGGGCCTGAAGTCTCTCTTCATAAAGTTCCTTGCCCTTCAAAACGGCATTGGCGATTAGTGAGGTAAGGAGCCTGATGGCCCTGATGGCGTCATCGTTTCCGGGTATGATGTAATCTATCCCGTCAGGGTCGCAGTTGGTATCCACAATGGCAACCACTGGAATACCCAGCTTGTTTGCCTCCTTGATAGCAATCTGCTCATACCTTGAATCAACAACATAAAGGGCGGATGGGAGTCCATCCATATCCTTGATTCCACCAAGGTTGCGCTCGAGCTTCTGCCTTCTCTTTTCGAGCTTGAGAATCTCTTTCTTGGGAAAACGCTCAATGGTTCCGTCCTCAAACATGGACTCTATCCTCTTGAGCTTGTCTATACTCTTTCTGATGGTGTGAAAGTTGGTGAGCATGCCACCCAACCACCTGTGGTTGACGTAGGGCATACCGCATCTGGTGGCCTCTTCGTAAATTGACTCCTGGGCCTGCTTCTTCGTCCCGACGAAAAGGATGTTTCCACCATTTGCAACTGTGTCCACCACAAACTCATAGGCTATCTTGAAGAGCCTAACGGTTTTCTGGAGATCGATGATGTAGATGCCGTTCCTTGCACCAAAGATGTAAGGCTTCATCTTTGGGTTCCAGCGGCGGGTCTGGTGACCAAAGTGGACACCAGCTTCGAGAAGCTGTTTCATTGTTACATAAGCCATTTTGTAAGTACCCCCTTTAGTGGTTTTTCTTCCGCTCCAGTTACATTCCGCCTTACAACCGTATTTCACGGCACCACAAGGCGTTTGGAGCGTGTTTTTTGCCTTTAAATTACCTATTGAAGTGGCGTCTTTCTAACATTTCAAAACTATTTTGACAAGTAAACATAGAAAAAGATTTTTCACCCTCTGTCTACATCAATAAGAACGCGTAGCCAGGCACCAGTGGCAAACGTGGCATGCAGGGTTCAAATCATGTTGGCGCAAACAGAAACCCGCAGGTGCCACTGGCAAGGGTTTATTATATCCTAGCAATTTTTCGGCCGAAATTCATGATATTGCCATTGACTTTTAAAAAAGCTGATTTATCATTATAAAAACTACTAGGACTAATAGGATTAAAATGGTAGAAAATATTTTGGTTGCTGTTATAGTAATATTGGCCTTTTACTTCATCGTCAGGCTGATACTCAAAAGACTGGCCGGAGGAAGTAAGGAACCACACCCGTGCCAGGGCTGCTCTGGTTGTTCGGCAGGCGCAACAAAGTTTTCAAATCAGTGTGACATGGAAAAGGAGGCTACTGGCAGTAACGAGGATGGTTAACAACTTTTAAAAACAAAGAGGAGACATGAGCTATGAAAGGCAATAGACCAAGGGTATGCATAAAGACAGGCAGGCCAGTGGTGCATGAAGTAATCTGCAAGATGTGCCACCGTAGGTGCCCCCATGCAGGAAGGCAAGGCAGAAGACGCAGCTCTTCTTCCAACAAGAGGGTATAGAACTAGGCCCCTTTTCCCTCCACCATTTCTGCCTTTTTGATCCAGCCTAGAATGTAGGTCGGGCGTTTTCTAACAGCCTGGAATATCCTTCCAATATATTCACCCAGAAGCCCCAGGGCAAAAAACTGGCACCCTACCAAGAAAAAGAGTGCGGCAAATAGGGTAAATACCCCTTCTGCAGCCCAGCCCGGGCCATAGTAAAGCCTCAGGGCCAGGATGAGGCAGGCAGTCACCAGACCAAAGACGGCCATGAAGGAACCCACGAAGAAAAGAATCCTAAGGGGCCACATGGAAAAGCCTGTCATGAGGTCCAGCTGGAGACTAAAAAGTTTCAGCAGGGAATACTTCGACTGGCCTGCAGATCTTTCCTCATGGCGCACATAGATCTCAACGGGATTTCTGGCAAAAAAGGTGGCAAGCGCCGGGATGAAGGTGCGATATTCAGGATTTTGCAAGATTCCGTTGACCACCTCCCTGCTATAACCCCTTAGCATACATCCAAAGTCCTGCAGGGAGATGCCCGATATCCTGGAGACGATGCGGTTGGTGATGCGGGAGGCAAGCTTTCTGAAACGAGAGTCCTGTCTGCCCTTTCTGATGGTGCCAACCAGGTCGTGGCCCTTCTTGAATTCCTCCACCAGCTTTGGGATCTCCTCTGGGGGATTCTGAAGATCCGCGTCCATGGTTATGACCCACTGGCCACTTGATTCGGCAAAACCAGCCATGACTGCTGCATGCTGGCCAAAGTTGCGTGCCAGATTAACCACCACCAGATTGGGGCGTCGCTTCAGTTCCGCCTCAAGAATCTCCAGGGTCTTGTCCTTCGAGCCATCATTGACACAGACGACTTCATAGTCCAGATCGAGGCCTTCCAGCACTGGAAAGAGACGATCAAACAGCGGACCAATACTCTCTTCCTCGTTGTACATGGGGATTACTACAGAGAGCTTCTTTTTTTCTACCATCGCTTCTTGATTATGAGGATTTCAAAGGCGTCCTTGAGTCTGATAAAGGCATCATGATCTCCGCCCTTGTCTGGGTGAAGTTCCTGGGCTCGCCTTCTATAGTAGCGCACAAATTCCTGTTCATTCATCTGGTCAAACTCTTGTCTCGAAAGACCCATTATGAAAAGATGTTCGTCATCCCTGGCGGTGGCAGGCGGACGCCAGGGCCCCCTGGAACCAGCGCTCCTTCCAAGCCCAGGCCCCTTGAAGACAAAGTCGAAATATTGTATGGCATAGCGCCTTAGATAAGGGTGCAGACCACTTGCCTGCCTGGGCCTGGCCCCTGCATCGATGTAGGTGGGGTCGCTGTTCAGGGAGCAGAGCTCCTCCATGAAAAACTCGTCCATGAGGTCCCTGTCCTGGGCATCTGGAATAAACCTCGATAGACGCGGGGCAAACCTGGCTGGAAGCCCGAAGATGCAGTAGATGTACGCCTTCATCTCCCAGGGACGAAGGTCCATCTCCATAAATCTGAAATTGTTTTCGAGTTCGTCCCTGGACTTGTCGAGGAGACGGTTCAGAAAGATGAGGGGGTGGTCCATCAAAGGTTCTATATTTATCTGAAGCAGCTTCAAGAAGAGCATTCGCCTCTTGTCGAAAGCATGAATAGAGGCCTGCATCCTTCCAAGTTCTTCCTGGGTATAGCGCTTTCTCTTACGGCCTCCCCTGCCCCTTATCCCCCCGAAATCTTCAATGGTTTGCCTTATATAGGGGTCGATAAAGGGCCAGAATATCTCCTCCAGCTCTTCATACTCATACTCCACGCCCTTGTCTGCCAGGGCCTCTTCCACCTCAGGAGATATGAGAAATACCCTTTCATCGATGTATTCCACATACTCCTCTGGGTCGCGGCCCAGGTCGAAGACGTCTAGGCTTACCCATATGCCATCTTTATCCTGGACGGAATGACGAAGGATGAATCGTTGCCCTTGAGGGCCTCTTTCTATTGCAAGATACATGTATTATATTGAAACAAATTTCATGGTTAATTGCTCTGGTCATAATTTAGTTGCTCTGACCAGAGCCAAAATATTCTTTTGCCAGACAAAAGTAAAGCATTCTAAAAAAGGACCTCCCATTTATGAAGGTAATTGCATTCAACGGAAGCGCCAGGAAGGATGGAAACACCAGCATACTGCTTAGAACCGTTCTCGAAAGGTTGGAAGGGGCATCCATAGAGACAGAGCTCGTTTGGCTCGGCAACAAGCCCCTCGGAGGCTGTGTAGCATGCTATAAATGTTTGAAAAACAAGGACGGCCGATGTGCACAGGATGACATAATAAATGAGTACCTTCAGAAGATGCTGGGTGCCCATGGCATAATTCTTGGTTCCCCAACCTATTTTGCAGATGTATCTGCCAACATGAAGGCCCTGATAGAACGATGTGGAATGGTGAGCAGGGTTAACGGTGACCTGCTTAAAAGAAAGGTGGGCGCAGCGGTGGTAGCAGTTAGAAGGGCCGGTGCATACCACGTGTTCAGCTCCCTCAACAGTTTCTTCCTCATAGGGCAGATGATAGTGGTGGGATCGTCCTACTGGAATCTTGCAAGGGGAAAGGATCCTGGCGAGGTGAAAGAGGACGCCGAGGGAATGAAGACCATGACAGACCTTGGAGACAATATGGCCTGGCTCCTGAAAAAGCTGAATAATGAAGGCTGAACGCAAGGTAGTCATACTCAACAGGCTTGGGCTACACGCCCGCCCGGCATCCAGATTCGCCCAGACCGCAAGCAACTTTCAGGCAGACGTCTGGGTGGAAAAGGATGGCATCAGCGTTGATGGCAAGAGCATACTCGAGGTCCTGACAGTATCCTGCCCCACTGGTTCCGAGATAGTCATCAGGGCCGAAGGTCCAGATGCACAAGAGGCAGTAGAGAAACTTGCGAGTCTCGTGGCCAGCAGGTTTGGGGAAATAGACTAATGGACGACTTATTCTAGATATTTGGTGAAACAGTGGAGATTTTAAAGGCAATAGCGGCATCTCCTGGCATAGCAATAGGCAAGGTCTTTCTCCTAAATGCCAAGCGGATAAAGACCATCAAGAAGAAAATTGCCCCGGAGGATGTCCCCAGGGAGAAAGAGCGTTTTGAAAGGGCTGTCTGCCGCATTGAGGATCAGCTCAAACAGCTCATCTCGGAACTCCCAGAAGAGATAAAGGAGCATAGCAACATTCTCAAGTCCCACATCCTCATGCTGCGGGACAAGATGGTCTATGACAAGAGCCTTCATTTGATTGAGACAAGGCAGGTCAATGGGGAGTGGGCCCTCGAGCTTGCAATGGATGAAATCAAGGCCCTTTTCTCCTCCATCAAGGATTCCTACATAAGGGAGAGGCTCGAGGATATCGGCTTTGTTGTCAACAAGGTCAAGGCAGAGCTTGCAGGCACGGAAACGAGGCTGGATCTGTCTTCCATCGACGAACCCGTCATCATTGTGGCCCGCAACCTGTCTCCGGCAGACACCCTCCATATCAGCAAGGAAAAGGTCCTTGGATTCGTGACCGAGCTTGGCAGCAGGACTTCCCACACAGCCATCCTGGCCCGTTCCCTCGGCATTCCTGCCGTTGTCGGCCTGGATGACATTACATCCAAGTGTCTGTCTGGGGAAATGATAATCGTGGACGGACTCCTTGGTCAGGTGGTGGTAGAGCCAGACCAGGAGGCCCTGAGAGAGTATTCCCTGAAACAGGAAAAGTACCTTGCCTACAGACTCGAGGTCATTCACAACAGCAATTTGCCGGCAGAGACCACCGACGGCTACAGGATAAAGGTAAAGGCCAACATGGAGCTGGTGGAGGAGATCCCCATCGTGATTCAGCATGGGGCAGAGGGTGTCGGGCTCTTTCGGACCGAATTCCTCTACATGACATCGAAGACCCTGCCCACTGAAGATCAGCTCTTCTCTGCCTACAGGGAGGTGGTGGAAAGACTGAAGCCCTACCCTGTCACCATCAGGACCCTCGACATTGGCGGTGACAAGCTTGCCACCACCATCTGCTGCGAAGAGGAGATAAACCCTGCCCTTGGACTAAGGGCCATCAGGTTCTGTCTGCATGAAAAGGGGCTATTCAGGGCGCAGCTGAGGGCCATCTTGAGGGCAAGTGCCTTTGGGGACGTGCGCCTCCTCTTCCCAATGGTCTCTGGAAAGAGTGAAATGGTTCAGGTAAAGAGGCTCCTTGGCCAGATAATGGATGAACTCGAATCCGAGGGCAAGGACTTCAACAGACAGATAAAGATTGGAATAATGATAGAGGTGCCCACTGCAGTGCTCACTGCAGACATACTTGCCAGAGAGGCGGACTTTTTCAGCATAGGAACCAATGACCTCATTCAATATTCTCTTGCCATAGACAGGGTCAACGAGGCAGTATGCCACCTCTATGAGCCCCTGCACCCAGGTGTCCTAAGGATGATCAAGATGACCGTTGACTCGGGGCACAGAGAGGGCATCGAGGTTGGCATGTGCGGGGAGATGGCCGGAGAACCCCTCTATGTGCCCATCCTCCTTGGCATGGGCCTCGACGAACTCAGTATGAATGCAATGGCCATCCCAAAGACGAAAAAGATTATCAGGCAGAGTGACCAGGAGGAATGCTCTAGGCTCGTCTCTGAGCTGCTGGGCATGGATTCTGCCACACAGGTCAAGGAAAGGGCCATTGAATTCTTCAGGACCCACTACCCTCCAGACATGGAAACCACAGACTTCCTTGAGTTTGGCCAGGGCATCCGGTAAAACCAACATCACCAATTCAAGTTTCAAAAAAAACAAAAATTCACTTTTTGATATGGATGGACAGATGAAAAGGATACTTGTAACCGGCGGCTGCGGATTTATTGGAACAAACTTCATTAGACTTCTTCTTGAAGAACGGGACTACGAGATAATAAACCTGGATGCACTCACCTACGCAGGCAACCCAGAAAACCTCGCTGAATTTGAGGGACACCCCCGATACCGCTTTGTAAAGGGGCGAATAGAGGACCAGGACCTGGTGGGACAGCTCATGGAAGGGGTGGATGCAGTGGTGAACTTTGCTGCAGAAAGCCACGTGGATCGTTCCATCAAGAGTGCCAAACCCTTCATCACCACCAACGTCCTTGGAACCCAAGTCCTGCTGGACGCCTTCAGAAAGGCCGGCTCCAGCGGCCCCTTTGTCCACGTCTCCACAGACGAGGTGTATGGAAGCCTCACAAAGGATGCACCACCCTTCAGGGAGGACGATCATCTTCTGCCCAACAGCCCCTATTCCGCCTCCAAGGCATCTTCAGACCTTCTGTGCAGGGCCGCATGGAAAACCTTTGGCCTGCCAGTAGTCATCACAAGATGCTCCAACAACTATGGTCCTTACCAGTTTCCGGAAAAACTGATACCCCTCATGATTATCAATTGCCTTCAGAACAGAAAACTTCCCATCTACGGAGATGGTCTCAACATCAGGGACTGGATATATGTGAAGGACCACTGCCGCGGGGTGCTCGCAGCCCTTGAAAAGGCGAAACCAGGGGCAATCTACAACTTTGGCGGTGACTGCGAACTTACAAACCTGCAGGTCGTGGAGACCATTCTGGAAATCCTTGGAAAGGGCAAGGAGCTCATAGAATTCGTAAAGGATCGCCCTGGGCATGACAGACGCTACGCCATGGACAGCACCCTTGCCAAAAGGGAGCTCGGCTGGAGCCCACAGGAGGATTTCGACTCTGGAATTCGCCGCACAGTCAGGTGGTACCTGGACAATCAGGACTGGTGGCAGAGAATCCTATCTGGGCAATATCGGAACTATTACCAAGAACATTACGGAAAGGCCCTATGATGCGACCAAAAATCCTAGTCACAGGTTCAAGGGGCATGCTTGGAAGGGATGTGGTGGAGGCTTTTGAGAGGGACTGCCAAGTAATTGGCCTTTCCAAGGAGGAACTCGACATCACTGACGAGGCCAGGGTGGGGGCGGTGCTTTCAGAATCAAGGCCCTCTGTGGTGATAAACTGTGCTGCCTTTACAAAAGTGGATCTTTGTGAGGAAAAAAGGGAGTTGGCCTTTCTCGTGAATGCAAAAGGCCCGGAAAATCTTGCTCGCTGGTGTTCCAAGCTCGACATAAAGCTTGTGCATATAAGCACCGATTACGTCTTTGATGGCACGGCCTCTACCCCCTATGATGAAGACTCCCCCACTTGTCCCATAAACGTCTATGGGGCGTCTAAACTTGAGGGAGAAGAGGCAGTTGCCAGGTTTTCCACGGACTTTTTGATAATCAGGACGTCATGGCTCTTTGGAAGGTCAGGGCCAAACTTCATCAC
>JAADCZ010000132.1 GCA_013154175.1 Thermodesulfobacteriota bacterium | reverse complement strand
CACCTCGGTCGCCTGACGGATGCCCTTTAAGATCAGCGAGGTGATGAAGATGAGCAGGAAGATGCACATGGCCGTCACCAGGGTAAACAGCACCAGAGAGACCGTAATCTTCATCTTCTGGGTGGAGGCCAATGAGGTCGCAGTGCTCTCAATTTTATTGGCCAGGTAATCCTCGACTTTTTTCAAAAGGTTAATCTTTTCGGTGATGGTATTAAACCAGACAACAGGGTCGACACCGAATGATTTTGTCGCATCCAGATTGACCTCACGAGCAATACGGCGCATCTGCTCGACCTTGTCAACAGCCGGGCCGCTGACGGTATGATGATAAAAACGGAGTTCCTCCTCGGTTGCCAGGGCCTTGAAAACAGACAGATAGGTTTTCTGTTCCGTAACCAGTTGAATAAACAGGGAGTAGGTTTCCGGCGTAAACGAGCCCTTGGCAAACACACCGCTTAACACGGCCCGTTCCTTACCAGCCCGTTCCTTGGATTGGAGGAAGTTATAATAGGCGCCAATCTGGGAGGCCAGTTTGGCATTATCCGGCAGATGGGTCATATAGCCAATAATATCGAGCAGGCGCCCATTGACTGTTGAGTAGTAGGCAACGGTCTGTTTGGTGGTGCGTTGCAGGTTGGAAATGGCCCTGCGTTCGTCATCAAGGCGGGCAAGCAGAGTACCGGCTTTGTTGATCAGTTGTTCCAGGGTTGGGTCAAATTTCTTGAAATCAAATTGCTGCAAGTAGTTTTGATAAGCCTGCAGTTTGGCATCGGTATGTTCACGCTGGCTGCCGAGTTCGTTGGCGAATTTCGTTCCGTTGGAACTCAGGTATCCGGCGGATGCACCCCGTTCTTTTTGCAATTCATGGACAAGATTGGAGATATTTCTGGAGAGTATGGAAAGTTCCGCAATGGCGCTGTAAGAGCGCAACTGCTGGTAATCATGTATCAGATTAATGCCCGAGACTGTAAGATAGCCGGTCAGGGGCAGGATCACGATGAGGAGTATTTTGTATTTAATAGATAAATTTTTAAGAAAGTTCATTGTATGTGTCCTTGGCAGGATAATTTGCCATCAGCCGGGTTATTCTTTTTCTATGCACTTGTATTGTATGGTTTGGATAAAATAAAAGTCAAAAATATTTTGTAGAGAAAGTGGTATTACGAGAACCTTGCGGGCAGAAGATACTATTCTGATATCGTGGAAGGGTGGCTTGAACAATGTTGTTGGGCGGCAATTGTTTTCTGTATGTATGCCGAGTCCTCCAGAGGGGAGTGAATCGTGTAGCAGATGACGGGTTCTGTCCGGTTTCTAACACTGAGCGATAGGCGGTTTTTGACCTGAATGGAATCAGGCAGATGGTTGTAGGTCTGCTCGCCAATAATTATTTCGCCTGGTCCGGCCTGTTCTTCAAGCCGGGCAGCCGTGTTGACCGCATCGCCAATCACGGTATAATCCTGTCTGTTCTTTGACCCGACACTGCCGATAATGGCCTTGCCTGTATTGATGCCGATACCGATTTGAAAAACAGGGAGTCCCTCTTCTTTGAGAGTTTGCTGCAGGTTTTTCATTGCCCGCTGCATTTTCAGGGCTGCCAGCACAGCGTCCCGGGCTCCCTGTTTTTCATCACTCAGGTGACCGAAGACCGCCATGATCTGATCGCCGACAAACTTATCCAGCATACCGTTGCAGGAGAAGATAATCTCCACCATCACAGAAAAGTAACGGTTAAGCATGGTGACAACTTTTTCAGGGCTCATCTTTTCAGCAAGCGTGGTGAAGGAGCGGATGTCGGCAAACATGATGGTCAGTTGTTTGCGCTCATTGGGAAGCAGCACTTCATGTTCACAGGCCATAATCTGTTCGACAAGTTCATTGCCGATATACCGGCTGAGATGGGTGCGGAGCTGTTCCTCTTTTTTGAGTTGTTCATACGATCTGGCCAGGTCATCGGCATATTTGAGCAGTTGAATGGACTGTTCCTGAACGTCATGACGGGCCTGGTTCAACTGTTCTATCATTGCGTTGAAATTACAGGCGATATTTTCCAATTCTCCATCAATGCTGAGCTCTATAGGTTTCAGTTCCTGTGGAGATTCCGGGAGGGTGGTGACCTCGGCCAGTGTGGAAATCTGATCTGCTGATTCCCGAAGGAGTATAAAACCCACCAGAATGGAAAACAGAATCAGCCCTGCACAGAGAATGAGGGTATTGGAAAGAGAGATATGCTGTTCAATGAAGAGGTAGATGACCAGCAGAAAAGGCAGAATGCCCATCAGAGCAAGACTGATCCTGATTTTACGGTAAAAACTCATGCCCTGTTTTGTTGTACTGCGCTTCATGAGATCTCCTGCTGCCTTTTTCTGATTTCTTCAGCCTCCTTATCCCGAAGAATCTGGAAAGGTTCCAGAAAGTGGATGGCAACCTGGCTCTGTTTATTTCCTCCTTTTTTTATGTTGTCCGTTCGATTGCCCACTTCCATAATGCGGGCCGTGGTACGCATGGCAGCCTGAAGATCCGGGGTTCCAGGAAGGAGTATGTTCGCTTCTACAGTCTGTCCGGTAACATACTGCTCAGGTCGGCCTGAGTAAAAAAGTGCTCCTCCCCCTGAAATGTTGATCAGTTCGGTTTTTTCGGAAAAGTGTTGCCCATTTTGATTGGTTCCCAGCACAATCAAGCGGCAGTTCAGGGGAAAACGCTGGAATTTTCGTTGTTCCATTATCCTATGATTGATGTAGTTTTTTGATATTTTCAGCCATCAGAAGACAGGGGATGCTCGACAAAACCCCAGAAGGGAAAATCGATCTGATACGTTGCCACCAGGCCAGGGCTTTTCTCCCGGCTGGCAACCAGCCATAACTCGTTATGGCGTTTGTTTTGCGGTGTGGTGTCAAAGGGACTCCATTTGGGAAGCAGGATCATGGCATTGTCGGCAGAATATTCAATATCACCTGATCCCTTGAAAGATCCCATGTGCGGCTGACGGTCATATTGCCCATTTTCTCCCCGGGAAAGTTCGGAAATCACCAGAAATGAGGCGCCGAACGTATCACGGATTGCCTCCAGTTCACGCAGCCAGGCATTGATGCCCGTCCTGCGCTTTGACAGATCCTTGAAGGGAAGTTTGTGCAGGCTGTCGATGACAACCAGCACCTGATCGGAATGCGTTTCATGACAGAGAAAATCAATCTGCCGTCGCATAAGTTCAGGGCTGAGCGCCCGGTCATTGACTACGCGGAAAAAAGTGAGCATTTCTTTGAGATCATCCAGGGACTGGTTGAGTGTTGCCTCTTCAGTTTCAGATAGGGTCCTGGACAGGATGGCCTCTCCTGACAGCCGGTTGATGCGCGCAAGGGTGCGCAGGTAGATTTTGTTTTTTCCGTTTTCAAAATCATAATAGATGACCGGAATTTTTTGTCTTGCCATCTCAGAGGCAATTTGCAGAAAAAAAGTGGATTTGCCTGCCTTAGGCAGTCCTCCCATGATGTTGATGCCGCTGATTCCGCCCAGTGCTTCATTGAGCAATGGAAAGCAGGACTGCAGATTCCGGCCATGTGCCGACTCTTTTTTCTTCAGGTCTTCGACAAAGGCCAGGTGGTCATGTTCGGGTGATGTGAATGGAGAAAAGGCGCGGGCATTCTTGAGCAGGGTGAAGACGGTGCTTGGAAAACGGCTTCCCTCTTCTCGGGCCAGCTGGATAATGGAATATCGTCGACCATACTGTTCCGGCCAGTGTACCAGCCGCGCCTTGTGGCCCAACATCTTTGCCAGTGAACGCGCTGAAGTCTCAGCCTCGGGATTATGATTGACAAAGAGAAAAACTGTAGACAGATAACGTAGAGCTTCGGCGCTGAGCAGTGAAAGGTCGCTGGCATCCGGGAGAGCAATACAGGGGAGGCCAAGTTGTTTGAAGAGAAGAAGGTTTTCTTCTCCTTCAGTAATGATCAGACTGCCATTTTCACAAAAACCTATATCCTGGCCATTATAAATGGTGTGCGGAAAGGTGGCGAATTGCTCGTCTCCGTACCAGAAGGCATCACCAGGACGATCCGGATGGATACAATGTGCTGCATAACAGTTACCATCTTCCTGGAAATAGGGATAGACCAGGTAGCGGCCATTGTAACCGATTCGCATTTCTTTGAGCACGTCCCTGCCAATGCCAAACTGGGCAAATCGCCTGTACAGCTCTGGCGTCATTTTGTCGGCAAAGTCAAGCAGCTCCTCATTGATATTTTTTGCTGGATAATCCACCCGTTCCACATCATATTCCCGGTCTGGATCATACCCGGGGACAGTACTCATATTCAGTTTGGCAAGACGACCGAATCGAAGAGGAAAACCGCCAGGAGTGCAGCGTTTGTTGCAGCGGAAATAACCATGAAAATACGAGGATGGATTAAGGAAAAGAATAAGTTTCCCTCTTTCCGTGGAATTATTACCAGAGCAGAAAGGACAGGGGGCAGTAAGGATGTTGTTTTTCAACTCCCCATCTGGTAACTGTTTCTGGTAGAAGACTGAAACTGGATCGGTCATGGATACTCTGTGATACCTGTAGGTTGTAGGTTTGGCTGTTGAAATCAAGCCTGAATAAACGGTTTCTACTGGGATGTTTTGTGAAGTTGCGATATTGGATTATCCGTCGCATATTTGTGATCAGAGAAATTTCTGACGCTATGTTGTTTTGCCGGACAGACGTAATCCATTGCATTACTCTATTGACTTTCTTACAATTCATTGAATCAAAAAGGACCGGTGGATTCAATGAAATAAAAGAACAGAGGGACGAATATGTCACAGTTGCCTGATTATGAGAAAATGGATCTTTTCTATCTTGGTCGGGAGATTGATCCCGATACCGGCGAAACCACGTCTCTCCCTTTGCTGTATAAGAATAAGTACCTGACAACGCATGGGGTTATCCTGGGCATGACCGGTAGCGGCAAAACCGGACTCGGGATTGCGCTTCTTGAGGAAGCGGCGTTGGACAGAATTCCGGCTATCATTATTGATCCCAAAGGGGATATGGCCAATCTGCTTCTCTCCTTTCCCAGACTTGCTCCGGAAGATTTTGCACCCTGGATAGATCCGGACAAGGCCCGGCAGAAATCAATAAGTCCAGAGGAATTGGCAGCCGAGACGGCCCAAACATGGCGGGATGGCCTGGCTGCCTGGGATCAGGATGGGAAGCGGATTGAGCGCATGCATGAACATGCGGATTTCAGGGTGTATACGCCAGGCTCAACCGTTGGCGAGCCGGTTTCCGCCCTTGGCAGCCTGCAGGCGCCTCCAGAAGAGGTTCGTAGTGATGGGGAGGTCCTGTCCGGCATGGTCAATGCAGCGGTTTCTTCGCTGCTGGTTCTCGTCGGCATCAAGGCTGACCCGCTCAAGAGCAGGCAGCATATCCTGCTGGCGTCGATCCTGCTGCATCACTGGCGGCTTGGTGAAGATCTTGATCTGGAGTCGTTGATTGCCAGTGTGGTCAAGCCGCCGTTTGACCGGGTCGGCGTCTTTCCCCTGGAAAGTTTTTATGGCCGGAATGAACGCATGGAACTGGCCATGCAACTTAACAATATTCTGGCCAGCCCCTCCTTTACTGCCTGGAGCAAGGGCAATCCCCTCGATATAGACGCCTTCCTGTATTCCAGAAGCGGTAAACCCTGCCAGTCTATCTTCTCCATTGCCCATCTCAGCGATGAGGAGCGGATGTTTTTCGTTACCCTGCTCCTGGGCCGACTGCTTGGCTGGATGCGCCGTCAGCAGGGCGCTTCCGGGCTGCGATGCCTGCTCTATATGGATGAGATATTTGGTTTTTTCCCACCAAATGCGAACCCGCCGGCAAAGAAGGCCATGCTGCTGCTTCTCAAGCAGGCCAGGGCCTTTGGCCTGGGAATTGTGCTCTCTACGCAGAATCCCGTTGATCTCGATTATAAAGGGCTTTCCAATATCGGTACCTGGTGTGTTGGCCGTTTGCAGACCAGGCAGGACCAGGATCGTGTTCTGGCCGGCATTGCAGGGAGCACCAGTTTGGATAAAGCACAGTTGCGGAAAATGCTCGCCAATATGCGTGGCCGTACCTTTCTTCTTTCGTCAACGCATCTTGATGAGCCTGTCCTCTTTGAAACCCGTTGGGTCCTTTCTTATCTGAAAGGTCCGCTTT
>JAADCZ010000135.1 GCA_013154175.1 Thermodesulfobacteriota bacterium | reverse complement strand
GAGAAGGACGAAGACAAGTGGAACAAGATACTGGAGGAGCTGGATCCAAGCGCCTTCAAGTACAAGATGTAGACAAGGGGCAGGTTGACGCACATGCTCATGTTTGATCTTCATTGTCACAGCCTTTTTAGCGATGGCGAGCTCTTGCCGTCAGAGCTCGTAAGGCGCGTGGAAGTCATGGGTTACACGGCCATCTGCATCACTGACCATGCAGATGAGTCTAATTTCGAGTTCATAATCTCGGGGCTGAAGAAGGTTGTTGACCCGATAAATAAAAATTCCAAGACGAAACTCCTTTGCGGCATTGAGCTTACACACGTTCATCCCGCAAGGATTCAAGGGCTGACCCAAAGGGCCAGGGAAATGGGGGCCCAGATCGTGGTCTGCCACGGCGAGACAATTGTCGAGCCAGTGATTCCTGGAACCAACCGCGCTGCCATCGAGGCCAAGGTGGACATCCTGGCACATCCTGGTTTCATTACCCAGGAAGAGGCACAGCTTGCCAGGGAAAATGGAGTCCGCCTCGAGCTTTCTGGCAGGAAGGGTCACAGCCTTACAAATGGCCATGTCCTGAAGGTTGCCAAGGCCGCGGGCGCAAGCCTTGTTATTGATTCAGATGGACATTCACCAGGGGATTTCATGGCCCCTGAGCATGCAAGGCGTGTTGGCATGGGGGCAGGGCTTTCTGCCCAGGAAGTCGAGGAACTTTATCAGTCCAATCTTGAGTGGCTAAAAAAAATATGCAGGGAACTGTGAGGTTCCCTGCGCCCAACCCTCCGAGGAACGGGCCTTCTGGTACCTCCTGCCATGAAAGCCGTCCCCTTTTGAGAAGTCTTTGATTCTTGTTTAAATGGCTACTTCTGCACCGGCCGGTGCGAGATTCTTTTGCCACCCGGAAATGGCCCTCGTCTCGATTCCGGGGACTGAATAGCGCCAGGCTGCCTCATTTTCCATAAGGGTTCTAACAGCCTTGCAGTGAAGGTCGTGACCAGATTTTTCAGCAATGACCTTTGCCTTCAAAGGAGCTCCCAGAAGGTAGAGATCGCCAATGATATCCAGCACCTTGTGACGAACAAATTCGTCGGAAAATCTCAGCCCGTCATGATTCAGGACCGAGTGGTCGCCAATGACCACGGCGTTGTCGAGGGATGCCCCAAGGGCAAGCCCATTTTGGTGCAACAGCTCAACTTCCCGAAGGAAGCCAAAGGTGCGGGCCTTGGCTATCCTTTTTTCAAAGGTGCGGGAGTTTATCTGAGCCCTGAAACGCTGTGACTTTATTACAGGATGTGGAAAGTCTATGAAAAAATCCACATGAAAGGAGTCATGGGGAATGAATGTGACTTTTTTGTCATTCTCCGAAACTGTAATCTTCCTGGTTACCTCTATGAAACGTCTTGGCCTGTCCTGTCTTTGAATTCCTGCGTCCTTGAAGAGAAAGACAAAAATGGCTGCGCTTCCATCCATTGCAGGCACTTCCGGGCCATCGAGCTCCACAAGGGCATTGTCGATACAAAGGCCGGAAAAGGCCGCCATGAGATGCTCAATGGTGGAAATGGTAAAGTCTTTTGTGCCAATTGTGGTGGCATGAAGACAGTTCACCACATTATGCAGTGTGGCCTTGACTTCCGGTTTGCCCGGTAAATCTGTACGCCTAAATGTAATGCCTGTGCCTGCGTCCGCTGGTTTCACCTTCATGGAAACCTTGGCACCAGTGTGAAGGCCTATTCCATCAACGGAAACCGTGTCTTTTAAAGTCTGCTGGAGTTCCATATTTTCTTCTCCTGCCTCTCAGGCCGGATTTAACCTCTCTTGTCCCACAAATTCTCGCCTACTATAAAGCATAAGTTGTGCCAACTGCTTGTCAAATAAAAATCTAAGAATAACAGGCAGTTATAGTGGCAAGCCCTGTATGGCAACAAGGATGTGTCTTTTTGGACACAGGAACTCCAGACCTTTTGTGTGTCCTTTAGGACACATGCGGACACAAATGGCAACAAGGGGCCTCAGTGTGGTGTAAGCCCCAGGCGTCTCAGCTGTTTTTCATCCTTGGACCAGTCTTTCAGCACCTTGACCCACAGGTCCAGAAAGACCTTCTTTCCCCAAAGGTGTTCCAGATCCAGCCGGGCATATGTGCCAATCTTCTTGATGAACTTGCCTCCCTTGCCAATGATGATGCCCTTTTGGGAAGGCCGTTCCACATAGATGACCGCCCGTATCCGTATCATGTTGTCGTCTTCCTCTATTTCCTCCACCTTGACAGCGGTGGAATAGGGGATTTCCTGTTGGGCCAGAAGGAAGATTTTCTCCCTGATGATTTCCTCAATGAGGTTTTCCTTGGACTGGTCAGTGATGGTTTTGGCATCATAGTATTGGGGCCCTTCTGGCAGGAGCTCCAATATCTCCTCGATGAGGCGATCTATCCCGTCGAGATACTTTGCAGAAATGGGAATAATGGCCTCAAAGGGGTACATCTTGCTCATCTCGTCTATGATTGGCAGGATGTTTTCCTTTGCCACCTTGTCAATCTTGTTGAGCACGAGAATGACCGGTTTCTTGAGCCTTTTTATTAACTCTATTATGGCGAATTCGTCACGTCTGCTCCGATTCGTAACATCAACCAGGAAGAGCAGGACATCCACATCCTCCACAGCCTTTTCCGCAGTCTCGACAAGCTTTTTGTTAAGAAGCTTCTTTGGGTTGTGAACACCAGGGGTGTCCACGAACACTATTTGGAAATTTTCACCAGTGAGTATCCCGCGGATTTGGGTCCGGGTAGTTTGGGGTTTGGGGGTGGTAATTGCGACTTTTTCGCCTAAGATGGCATTCAAAAGGGTTGATTTCCCCACGTTTGGGGCGCCAATGATGCCTACAAAACCAGACTTGAAACCCTTGCCTTTGTCTCCTACGCTATCCGAATCCATTTTTTCCTAGGTTCTCCTCAAAGTTTTTGAGTGCGAGCCTTGCGGCCCGCTGTTCCGCCTCCTTTTTACTTTTGCCAGTGCCTCGAGAGATCTCCCTGCCTTCGAAAAAGAGGGCTACCTCAAAGCGTTTTGCGTGGTCAGGGCCTTCAACGTCAATGAGCTTGTAGCTTGGAAGGGCGTGAAACCGCTTCTGGGTCATCTCCTGGAGCCGGCTCTTATAGTCGATTTTAAGGCCCTTTCTAGGCGCCGATTCCAGCAAGTCCTCGAACTGGCGCACTATGAAGCCGTAGGCCTCGTCAAAGCCTCCATCCAGATAGATGGCCCCTACGATTGCCTCAAAGGCATCGGCCACAATGGAAGGCCTGGCCCTGCCGCCGCATTTTTCTTCACCCTTGCCAAGTAGCAGGTGACTTCCAAGATCAAGCTTCTCTGCCAGCATAACCAGTCTCGTTTCACTCACCAAGTAGGCACGCATCTTGGTGAGGTCTCCCTCCTTGTACTTGCTGGCATATCGTTTGTAAAGCAGATCGCTTATTATTAGCTCAAGAACGGCATCTCCGAGAAATTCAAGCCGTTCATTGTCCTCAACTGGCTGGCCCGATTCAGGAATATATGACCTGTGGGTGATGGCTGAACGAAGAAGCTCCCTGTTTCTGAATCGATAGTTGAGGGAATCTTCCAGCCTGGCTAATGATGTTTCTATTGTGTTGTCCTGTGTCAAAACTCTCTCTTCTTCTCCCCTAAATAGGCAAACACTCTTTCTGGCCTTAGACAGTGCCATGTAGCAGATTTTGGACTTGAGCTCAAGATGGCACCTTGAGTCAGCCACCTCCTTTGTTTTCAGTAAGCAAGCTCTCCACTATCTCCTCTTCAAGCTCCCTTTTGAGTCGTGCACACTTTGCAGAGTCTATGGTTGCGCCCTTGGTGCCGCCATTGAGGCTGATTTCAGAAAGATACACCTTGCCCGAACTTTCCTTTAAGAGGTCTATATGGGCATAGGGGAAGGCCCCTTGCTCCATGGCCCTTGAACACAGCTGCCTTTCTGTGTCGTCAAGCTCATGGCGGCCTGTTTCCCCTCCAAAGTGCAGGTTGTTCCTGAAGGAGAAGGGGTTTCTCCTCCAATATGCCTCCAGGTGTTTGTTCCCAATCCAGACGACCCGTATGTCCAGTGAATCCGGAATGAAAGGCTGCATCACAAAGGGCCAGGGTGGCGAGTCTGAAAAGACGACCTGATTGAAGAGCTCCTCGCAACTGTTCCATCTGTTGATGCCAAGGCCACAGTCTGAACGGTCCTGCTTGGTGATTACAGGGCCGATGCCAAGCCTGGAATATTCTTCAATGGCCATGACAAGGTCCCTTTTGCCACGGATTATCTTGGTGTGGGGAACCATCAGGTCTGCCATGAGATAGGCCTGGAAACACTTTGAGCGACTAGCCAACTGGGCGAGTGCAGATGGCACGAGAGTGACCCCTTTGTGGGCAAGGTCTGTAAAGACATACTCTTCAAAGGGCTTCAGGTTGAGCATGCAGGCAACCACATCGCCCTTTTTTAGGGCCTGACGTTCTTTCCTGAATTGGGAGTTTGACCTGATTACGACAGGGATGCGCACCTTATTAAAAAATCATCTCCGCAAACCGTCTGTAATACTTGGTAAGGTCCGCATAGCATTCCCCGCAATAGAGATTGACATCCCCCAGGACGGTGGACTCGTCGCTCTGCGGGGTGAAACTGCCGTCAGGATTCTGGATATATTTTGTGGTGATGGTTACATCTTGGGCGACCTCAAAAAAGTCATGGTCGTTTCCACATTCCGGACAAATTATCCTCTGGCCGGCGCGTGTCAGCTTCCTAGGAAAGGAAATCAACACCCTGCGCCGTTTTTCTGTGGTTTTTTCACTTTTTTGATTCATGGCAAAGAGGCGGTTTCGTTAGAGTTATTCAATGTTAATTATTTCTATTTTTACACTCATCTAGGGTCAATTGGCAATAGTAAATTATTTAAAAAGCAGATCATTTCAAAAATGACTTTTTCCTATAGATTCTTAACGGCCTTTTCCTGAACGGGCTGTAAAGTGGGTCACCAATGAGAACCATTTTCCACGACAACACCGGAATGGAATAGAGATAGGCCTGGGCCACAGACATGCCATTGTCCACAAGGAGTGTAAAGAACAGGTTGGGCGGGGGAAAGGCCTCGAGATAGGGCTCGGAAACAGGGCCCAGGGTCACGCACGCCCCCTTCTCGAGGAGCATCCTGCACCACTGAAGGCTGGGCTTGTGGAGGCTTACGCATTCGCCACTGGCAACGTGATAGGCAATGGCACCCCTTGCCCATGTGCAAGAGTCAACGTAGTGGCGAAGGCTGTACCAGCCGCAATAAAGGGCGCAATCTTCACACTGGCCCTTGGAGAAGAGTTCTGGCCTTTCATCCAGGACGACCGTCATGCCCCTGGAGACCAGGGCCTTACCACAGTTTCGTATCCAGTCGTCAAATATGTGGTAGGCGTTCCTCTGCTTACGCTTTTTGGGTTTGTACCTGCTATCCAGGCAAACCTTGCCCCTGAGCCCATGTTTTTCTGCATAGATTGCATCGTCGATGATTCTCTTGGAAGTGGCAAGATCCGGCCCATCTATGCGGGAGACCATAAGTATCTTCTCTGGGTCGATGTAAGGCAATACCGCACCCCTTCTGCCAGGGTAAAGAGGATTTGGAATCCACCCTCGTAATGGGTAAGAGCCATAGTTCATGAGTGTCATTAGCTCAGAGTCAACAGATGCAATCGTTGTAAAACGCGCCTGTAACCTTTTATCTAGCTTTTTCTTCTTCTTGCCTTTTACCTTGTTTTTCCCAGGGAATATGCGCAGGGGCACACCATAGGTCAGAAGGAGGCACCTTATTTTTGACAAATGTTTCCTGGAACTTAGTGCCTTTTTGAGCGGGGCCACAATGTCCTTTTCAAAGGCCCAACGTGGAATGGCGTCCTTTGAGGTACAGGAAATATGCACAAAATTTTTTTTCGGGATATTTCTTGCCTTCCTGTAATACCCGGCAAGGCTCAAGGATTCAGGGCTTGAATCGTTCACCACCACGAGTACCTGGCTGGGGTCGAGAGCCAGGGCCTTTGAGGCATCAAGGCCAAGGAGAGCGCCAATCAGCCATGCGAGAGTGACAACGAGCCGGAGAAAAGGCTTTTTATACAAAGAGCTCATGCAGGCTGGTGAAGGCAGCCCCTGCATGACCCAAGGCCTGTTCCACAGACTGGCGATCAACCCGAGACTGATCAGAGGCGAGTCTTCTGGCCTCATAGATGGATGAGGCCACCTTTTTGGGTGTCTCCTGGTCACTGGCCAGATCCTCGAGGTGCTTTGCAAAGCGAGATTCATTCATGGCAAAAAAGTCAGCC
>JAADCZ010000013.1 GCA_013154175.1 Thermodesulfobacteriota bacterium | reverse complement strand
AAAAAATTGAGGAACAAACTCTTGGGGGGCCAGAAGATCAATGAGGCAGTGGGCTCCCTCTTTGATATTTATGAAGTAAAAAGGGGCAGTAGCAGCCAGGGCTCCCTTTTGATGACTGGCTACTATCAGCCAAGGCTTCAGGCTGCCTATGAAAAAGGTGAAGGGTATAAGGTCCCAGTGCTGGGTGTGCCCAGGGACCTTGTCAGGGTGAGGCTCAGGGACTTTGACACCTCCCTGCCTGCCATCGATCTTTGGGGCATGGTGCGTGGCCAAAGACTTCTTCCTTACTACGATAGAAAGGCCATTACGTGGCGCCTTAAAAAATATCCGGATATCTACCCTGTTTTATGCTGGCTAAGAAGCCCTGTGGATCTGCTGGAGCTTCAGATTCAAGGTTCTGGCATCATGGTGATGGATTCAGGCCAGGAAAGATTCATCCACTATGCAGCAAGCAACGGAAGACCATACTCCAGTGTCGGGCGAATCCTCTTAAAACGGGGCCTGCTTGCACGTAAAGACCTGGATTGGCCTTCAATCAAGGCTTGGGCAGAGGAAAATCCAAAAAAATTTCATGCAGTTCTAAATGAAAACCAACGATATGTATTCTTCAAATGGGAGAAGGTTGGGCCCATTGGCTGTTATGGAAAGGTGCTGGTGCCAGGTGTTTCCGCAGCGCTGGATAAGGCGATTTTTCCACCTGGCATTTTGGTTGCCGTAAATACCGCCTTGCCTGCCTTGAATGCATATCCAGCCTGGCTCAAGACGAAAGATCCTGAAAATATCACCCTCTTTCTATTCAATCACGACACTGGAAGCGCCATAAAGGGGCCATTTAGACTGGATCTTTACACAGGTACAGGAAGTGAAGGGGGGCTGCTGGCAGGGCATCTCAAGAACAAGGCCAGATTTTTCGTCTTTATCCCCAAAAGGGCCGACAACTCCTAGTGATATCTACTGAATCATCCTCCGTTTTAGCAAGATTACAGCAACCCACGTAGATACGAGGGTGTATAGGGCCACTATTATTAGCTCCAATTGTATAGGTTCGATACCGTTAAGCCTTCCGTAACAGAGCATCCTTGAAAGATCCACTATGTTAGAAAGGGGCAGCAACATAAGGATAAGCTTGAGGCTTGGAGCAAGGGCCTTGAGTGAGAAAAAGATGCCTGAAAATAGAAAAAGTGGGGTTATAACCAGGGATGTAAAGTAATTGAAGAAATCGTAGTTCGTGGCAATTGCCGTCATTATGAGCCCAAAGGCAGCAAAGATTACGCCTTCGAGAAATAGAAGGGGAACCATGAAAATCGACCAGGCAGAGGGAACGACGCCAAAAAGGGGCAGGGTGGCAAGCATGATCAGGCCAGCTATTAGGCCCTTGGTTGCGCCCCAAATGATTTCCCCCATTGCCAGCTCAAAGACGTTTATTGGAGTCATCAAGATGGCCTCAAAGGTGCCCTGGGTGGAGAGCCGTGTGTAAGAACCATAGGTTGCCTCAAATGCCGCTGAATACATGACGGCTGAGGTGACAAGCCCGGGGGCTATGAATTGGAGATAGGTCATTCCTTCGATCTCTGGAACAGACCTACCAAGGCCAAAACCAAAGGCGAGCAAGAATAAGAAGGGCTGTCCCAGGTTCCCTATTAGACTCGCCTGTATGTGCTTGAGCCAAACCTTGAAGTTCCTATACCAAACCCTAAACATCCTCGTTAATTCTCCCTGAGCTTTCTGCCTGTAAGTTTAAGAAAGAGATCTTCAAGAGTGGCAGGTCTCTTTACCACATGGGGCATCGTGGATGCTGCCTTCTCGAGTTCCGGGCAGCCGTCTTTTACATAAACGTAGAGTTTGTCACCCACCCTTTCCGTTTTTACATTGCAGCTTCGTATGCTGAGCTCCAGTTCTTCCAAGAGCTTGTCGTCTGCACTGAATTCCATGACCTCCCTGCCAAGCATTTTCTCCACCATCTCCCTTGGACCTCCCCTGGCAATGGCCTTGCCATGGTCGATGATGATGACCTGGGTGGCCAACTTTGCCACCTCTTCCATATAATGACTGGTAAGGAGCATGGTGGTACCCTTTTCCCTAAGGGTTTCAAGGCGTTGCCACATGAGGATCCGTGCCTGCGGGTCCAGTCCAATGGTGGGTTCATCCAGGATTAGAAGGGCAGGGTCATTAATCAATGCCCTGGCCAGAAGAAGCCTCCTTCTTTGCCCCCCAGACAGATTTTGAATAATCTCATCCCGCCTCTTTTTAAGGGCAAAAAATTCCAGGAGTTCGTCAGCCCTTTTTCTTGCTACCTTGGCAGGGATGCGAAAGTAGTTTGCATACACCATGAGATTTTCAACAATGGTAAGGTCAGGGTCGAGGTTGTCCATTTGGGGGACGACTCCAATCCTGTATTTCACCTTCCTTGTTGCCTTTGGATACTTTTGGCCAAAGACCTCGATTTCACCACCGGTTGGAATCACCAGACCAAGGATTATCCTGATGGTGGTTGTCTTTCCGGCGCCATTTGGGCCAAGGAGTCCCAGGCAGCGACCCTTTAGAAGCTTTATGTCCAGCCCTCGCAGGACCTGACGCTCTCCAAAATTCTTTTTGAGCCCCTTAATCCGAAGGGCTACTTCCTCTTGCATATTTTGGGGGTTTGAATTGGAAGACATTGGTTAAGTCCCGGATAGGTTTCGGTTTTCGTAGATTTTGCGAGCTAGTTTCATGGCCGCGATCATGCTTCTGCAATCTGCTTCGCCTCTCCAAGCTATGTCATAGGCAGTGCCATGATCCACGGAGGTGCGCACAATTGGAAGCCCAAGGGTCACGTTCACGCCATCGGCAAAATGCAAAAGTTTGAAGGGAATGAGCCCTTGGTCATGATATTGGCATACTACTGCATGATATTTCCCCTGTGAGGCAAAGTGGAAGACGGTATCTGGAGGAAGTGGACCAGTCACATCCATTCCACCGCTCTTTGCCCTTTCACACGCAGGCCTTATGATTTCCTCCTCTTCAAGGCCAAACATGCCGCCTTCTCCGGCGTGGGGGTTGAGCCCACAAACAGCGATTCGTGGGCCCTCGATGCCAAAATCCCGTTTGAGTGCCTCCCAGGTTATGCGGATGGTTTTGTACACCAAATCCTGACTCAAGAGGCTGGAGACCTCCCTGAGTGGCACATGGATGGTAACCAGAGTTACTCGAAGCTGCGGGCCAGCCATCATCATTAAAAAATCATCAGTGCCAGTCAGACTTGCAAGTATCTCTGTGTGACCAGGAAAATCGATTCCGGCAAGTTTCAGCCCGGTTTTGCTAATTGGTGCTGTGGCAATGGCACAGGCGAGGCCATTTTGGCACAATTCAACGGCCTTTAAGATGTAGTCATAGCTTGCCTGGCCAGTCAGTTCGGTGGCCTTGCCTGGTTCTATGGCGTCTGTGGAAAGCTCGGTAACACCAAGGCAATATATTACATCATGATTGGTGCTTGGCCCTTGTCCATGAAGGGGCCAAGGTTCTATCCGTGCGTTTATGCCGCACTTCGTGGCCACATGTCTTAGGATGTTGATATCGCCAACGATGACTCCAGGAACCTTGTTGTTCAAGGCCAAGATGGCTTTGAGGGCCACCTCTGGGCCAACACCTGCAGGGCATCCCATGGTAACTGCCACTGGCAGCCCACGTTCAGGGCTATTACTGCTGCTGTTGTCTGTCGGCTTTTTCGAGAAGGACAACGTCTTTTCCTGCAATCTCTTTCAGGTAAACGTTTACATGTTCCTGCCTGGATGTGGAAAGGGTTATTCCGCAAAAATCAGGCTGTATTGGCAACTCCCTCCTGCCCCTATCGACCAACACCGCAAGTTCAATGCGGCTTGGACGGCCGTAATCAATGACGGCATCCAGGGCAGCCCTGATGGTGCGCCCTGTATAAATCACATCGTCAACGAGTACAATGGTTTTGTCATCGATTGAAAAGGGAATCTCTGTCTTCCTGATTATAGGGTGCTGGCTGAGGTTGCTCCAGTCGTCACGGTAGAGTGTTATGTCCAGTACACCTACCTCTGGAGCAGTGCCCTCTATTTTTTCAATTTTTTCCTTGAGCCTGTATGCAAGGGGAACCCCGCCCGTCCGAATTCCAATGAGGCAAAGGTCATCCACCCCCTTGTTCCTTTCGATTATCTCATGGGCCATTCTCGTCAGGGCCCTGTCCATTTCCTTGTCGTCAAGAATTACCTTGGCATCGTCCACTTGCGTTTCTCCCTGCTGATGCGTCAACCACTGGAGGGTATTCTCAGTACCTGCCCGATATAGAGGCAGTTAGATCCCAACCGATTTATACGCCTGAGGGCAGAGACAGATACCTTGAACCTCCTTGCAATCTCCCACAGGGTGTCTCCCCTTTTTACAACATAGCGCCTCGTCCTGACCTTCCTCTTTTTGTGGCTTTTGACATAGGCCCTGCCAACGGGGATCTTGAGGACCTGACCAACCATAATCCTGTTGGAGCGCAGCCTGTTCAGCCTTTTGATGGCCTTTGTCGTGGTGTGATAACGTTTTGCCAAGAGAGACAGATGCTCACCGCGCCTTACCTTATGTTTTATGTAGCCACGTCTCGATGCGTAACGGGTGCGTTTCGTTACCTTTGGTTTAGGCGGTGTCCACACCTTTATTTCATTTAGCTTGGCAAGAAGGACCTGGCCATAGTTTTTGGGAACCTTGAGCTTGAAGTCCGTATCCGGAGTCACCCCGTATCTGAGGCTTGGATTCAAGGTCATCATTACATCCGGGTCGACACCGAGGGCCGCTGCAATGTCCGAAAGCTTCATCTGCTTGTTCACAACTACGGTCTCGTATGGGATGGGCTTGTCTGGTTCGCCAAGCTGAAAGCCATACTTTTCCGGATTTTTTACTATGAGCAGGGTAGCTATGAATTTGGGAACATAGCGCGCTGTCTCCCGTGGAAGCATCCGGTAAAGATCCCAGAAATTGTCCAGGTAGTTGACCTTTTGACGATCAATTGCCCTCAGGACTGTTCTTTCCCCACAGTTGTAGGCAGCCAGTACAGTTGACCAATCGCCAAATATTTCATGAAGTTCTGTCAGATATGCAATTGCGGCCTTTGTGGATTTTTCTGGGTCGAGCCTTTCATCTATCCACACATTTCTCTTGAGGCCGAACTTGTAGCCAGTGGAGGGAATAAATTGCCAAAGCCCAAGGGCGCGGGCCCTGGACAAGGCCCTCACCTTGAAACCGCTTTCAATGAGGGGCAACCACGACAGTTCCTCTGGCAGACCAGCCTTCTTGAGCTGGCGAACTATCATGGGCCGATACATGCCGGAGCGTTTATATGCCGCAAGGAAGAATGGTTTGTTCTTGCCCTGAAAGAGCTCCAGCTCCTTTTTGACATACTTGTTGATGCTCAGGGGTATGGCGTTGCTCAGCCCTTTTGTGGTGCGTAGCCGCGAGGTGTGAATCTCGAGTATCCGCTTAGAGATGAGGAAGCGAAGGTCGTCCTTCTGCTGCTCTATGTCTGGGTCGTCATCCTCGTTGGACACGCTCAGCACCAGGCTGAAGGCATCGTCCAGGACCTTGATGGCCCCTTCCTTGTCGCCATCTTCCCAGAGGTCCTGGGAAAGTTTGCAAAGTTCCAGGGCCATGTCCAGCTTGCCCTGGTCAGACTCAGGATCCACCTTGGACGAGTCTATGGGGCAGGTCCCGGCCTCGGGAAAGAGGTCCTTCAGGTCCTTTTTTATCTTGTCGGTTCTTTGTGTCTCGTTTTCCTGAATCTTTGTGAGAACTTCCTGCTGTTTTTCAGAAAGTTTCGGTTCTACAGTGACCTTGGTGCGCTTCTGGGCGCAACCAAATTGAAGTAGTGTGACTGCTAAAAGCAAGACAGCAATCTTGTTAATGCGCATAGGGTAAAGCCCCTCCCCGTTTAGGTAATTGGTTTTTGACTTAAGCAGAATATCAACAAGAACAGTAGTTTTAAATGAAAGCAATTTCATAAAAGTTAATATGTGGAATAACCCTCTGATGTGTTGAATCATAACAAAGTATAAATGAAAAATTAAAGTTACATGGCAACTGCAATGGTGTCAAACTATTGGTTCATGAAAACAGGAGGCTCAATCCTGGTTTCAGAACCCGCATCTTTGACGCCTTCTATTAGCACAAGCCGTGCCTGACGGGCATGGTCAGGATGAACAAAACACAACCGTTTGGGTTCGATGCGTCTTTTGCACATATTGAAGACGAGTTCAGCACTCCGTTCCGCCGGATAGATGAGACTTAATTTTCCGCCTGGCTTTAGAAGATAGCGGGAAATGTCCAGTAACTCACTTAAATTTATCAATATTTCGTGTCGCGCAAGTGCTTC